>NZ_AYYA01000054.1:0-161704 GCF_000511065.1 Psychrobacter sp. TB67 | reverse complement strand
TCTATAAGGAGGTGATCCAGCCGCAGGTTCCCCTACGGCTACCTTGTTACGACTTCACCCCAGTCATCAACCACACCGTGGTGATCGCCCTCACTAAGTTAGGCTAACCACTTCTGGTGCAATCAACTCCCATGGTGTGACGGGCGGTGTGTACAAGGCCCGGGAACGTATTCACCGCGGCATTCTGATCCGCGATTACTAGCGATTCCTACTTCATGGAGTCGAGTTGCAGACTCCAATCTGGACTACGATAGGCTTTTTGAGATTCGCATCACATCGCTGTGTAGCTGCCCTCTGTACCTACCATTGTAGCACGTGTGTAGCCCTGGTCGTAAGGGCCATGATGACTTGACGTCGTCCCCGCCTTCCTCCAGTTTGTCACTGGCAGTATCCTTAGAGTTCCCGGCTTAACCCGCTGGTAACTAAGGACAAGGGTTGCGCTCGTTGCGGGACTTAACCCAACATCTCACGACACGAGCTGACGACAGCCATGCAGCACCTGTATTCTAATTCCCGAAGGCACTCCCGCATCTCTGCAGGATTCTAGATATGTCAAGACCAGGTAAGGTTCTTCGCGTTGCATCGAATTAAACCACATGCTCCACCGCTTGTGCGGGCCCCCGTCAATTCATTTGAGTTTTAACCTTGCGGCCGTACTCCCCAGGCGGTCTACTTATTGCGTTAGCTGCGTCACTAAGTCCTCAAGGGACCCAACGACTAGTAGACATCGTTTACGGCGTGGACTACCAGGGTATCTAATCCTGTTTGCTACCCACGCTTTCGAGCCTCAGTGTCAGTATTATGCCAGAAGGCTGCCTTCGCCATCGGTATTCCTCCAGATCTCTACGCATTTCACCGCTACACCTGGAATTCTACCTTCCTCTCACATACTCTAGCTCAACAGTATCAGATGCAGTTCCCAGGTTGAGCCCGGGGATTTCACATCTGACTTATCGAGCCACCTACGCTCCCTTTACGCCCAGTAATTCCGATTAACGCTTGCACCCTCTGTATTACCGCGGCTGCTGGCACAGAGTTAGCCGGTGCTTATTCTGCAGCTAATGTCATCGTCCGTGGGTATTAACCACGGAGTCTTCTTCACTGCTTAAAGTGCTTTACAACCAAAAGGCCTTCTTCACACACGCGGCATGGCTGGATCAGGGTTTCCCCCATTGTCCAATATTCCCCACTGCTGCCTCCCGTAGGAGTCCGGGCCGTGTCTCAGTCCCGGTGTGGCTGATCATCCTCTCAGACCAGCTACAGATCGTCGCCATGGTAGGCCTTTACCCCACCATCTAGCTAATCCGACTTAGGCTCATCTAATAGCGAGAGCAGTAAACTGCCCCCTTTCTCCCGTAGGTCGTATGCGGTATTAATTCGAGTTTCCCCGAGCTATCCCCCACTACTAGGTAGATTCCTAAGTATTACTCACCCGTCCGCCGCTCGACGCCTGGTAGCAAGCTACCATCGTTTCCGCTCGACTTGCATGTGTTAAGCCTGCCGCCAGCGTTCAATCTGAGCCATGATCAAACTCTTCAGTTTAATCTTGCTATGTAACCCTTTAAAGAGGCTACTAAACTTGGCTCATCTAATCTGGCAAAATCGCTAAAAATTATGTTCGTAATGAATTAACTTTGAGTTTTTCTGCTGTCTTAAATGATAATTTTTATAGTTAATAATCTTTCCGAAAAGAAAAGATAGTCAACTTTATTTTTTAGCATTCTGAATCAGCAAAAATCCACACAAGTTGTTCTTTAGTTATGCTTTTAAATAGTGTTCATCTACTGTCGTCCAGTAGGTGATTATATAGGGTGTCTCTTTCACCATTTAGCTCTAATCCCTTGCGGGTTAAGCTATCTAGCGAGCCGACTATCTTATCATAATGATTTGATTTGTCAAGCTTTTTTATAATTTGTTTCAGTAAGTTAGTCAGGTTATTTATATGTAATTACATATAAGCTTTCCTGCTTTGCCTTAATGAGGTGCGTATTATAGACGCTTTTAATGCTGTGTCAAGAAATAAATTATTCTATTTAAAAGTAATTTATTTGGTCAGCTGGACGATTCGATGGTAACCCATCTCCTAATCCGCTTCCCCTTCCGACTGGGACGCATTATACGCGTATTTGAAAGAGGGTCAAGGGGGTTTGGAGATTTAAATTAATATATATCCTAACCCCTTGATTACTTACGATTTAACGCTTCCACTTCAACTTTGCTCTTACATTTTACTTTTTAACGTAGTAAAAATACCTGATAGCGCATAAATGATACCAATGGCTAGAATACCTACAGGTATGTCATATAGTACGATGCTCATGACCAATACACCAATGATAAGAACCACAAACGGCACTTTCTTTTTATCAAATTCTTTAAAGCTATAGTATTTAACGTTACTAACCATGAGCAAGCCGCAAATAACCACCCAAGCCGCGAATAAGAACATCACTAGTGTGTCGTATTCGCCTATCCACTGATTGTGATCGATGGCAACCATAACAGCCGCAGTGACCAGAATTGCAGCCAGTGGACTGGCTAAACCAACAAAGTATTTTTTGTCAACGATACCAACCTGCACGTTAAAGCGCGCCAAGCGAAATGCACCACAAGCCGTAAACACAAAAGCACAGGCCAGACCGACGCGACCCAGAGGTTGCAGCGCAAAACTATAAATCAAAATAGCTGGAGCCACACCAAATGCCAACATGTCAGCTAACGAGTCGTACTGCTCACCAAAGGGGCTTTGCGCATTAAGCATACGCGCAACCCGCCCATCTGCACCATCTAGTATGGCAGATAAGAAAATAGCTAGCGAGGCTTTATAAAACTCGCCTTGAGTACTGGCCAAAATCGAATAAAAACCGGATAGCAGCGACAAGGTGGTAATCAGATTGGGCGCTAGATATACGCCGCGACTGACCACGCGCTTGCCTTCGGCAACTTCTGCTTCAATCACCTCAAAAGTCAGACCATCATAATTATCATTGTCCGCTAAGCGAATGTTAAATTCATGCTCATCAACAAAAGGCGGCGACGTTGCCGCATTGTCCTGTAACAGTGGCTCTTTTACCAAACCATCATTCAGATGCTCGCTATTTGATTGACCTTTAGGTGGTTGCTCAGTAGTCATCTTAATACCCTCATTCACCGACATTGCTATTCATTGACACCGCTATCTACTGACGTCACTATTCGCCGACTAGCCAGCGAACGTTGGTGGCACTATCAGGCGTTAGGTCTGGCGCATCAGCCACTTTTAGTACTGGCTGTAAGAAACGTAGAATTTCACGAGCATGGTTATCGAACTGCCACGGCGGATTAATAACCAGCATTCCCGTGCCATTAAGACCCACGGCGATATCATTTGGATAGATATTCAGCTCACAAACCAACTGACGTCTCATTTCAGTACGTTTTAACTTCTTATAGAACAGCTCTACCGCTTCGATATTTTTAATCGGAAACCACAACGCATAAGTACCCTGTGGCCACTTATTATAAGAGTGCACCAATAGATCAATCAGACGGGTAAAGTCTTTGTGTTCTTGCTCGTAGGGAGGGTCTAAGAATATCAGACCGCGACGTTCTTGTGGTGGAATAACCGCACGAATACCTTCAAAGGCGTCCCGATGATGAATACCGATTGGCAATTTATGCAGCTGATAGTTCAGAGCATCGTACTCACTGGCTTTGGCTTCAAAGGCTTCACCGCGTACGCCCGCATCAGGGTTCTTTTCGACATGATGGGCGATCCACCACGGTGAGCCAGGATAGACTTTTTTGTCGTAAGTGAAACGGGCTTGCTTGATCCCTTCCATATACTCTTTGACAGCAGGTGGCGCTTTTGCGACATCGGCGTTTACTAACGCTTGGATGCCACCTTTAGCTTCCCCTGTTTTGCGAGCCTCTTCACTGGCAAGTGAATACAGGCCACGACCGCCATAAGCATCAAGCACATAAAAAGGTTTGTTTTTTTGCCCCAGTTGATTGAGCAATTGTACCAATAAAATGTGTTTAACCACATCAGCAAAGTTACCAGCGTGGTAGGCGTGTTTATAGTTCATAAGTTCAAAAGTTTAAATAAGAAAAATTGCATCTATGGTAGCATAGGCAGAGTAAAAGATAACGATGGTTTTGGTAAAAAGGCATTGATTGACGCTGTATTGCAAGCGAATTGACTGTTTACTGATAACGGCGAGACGAAATGACAAAGATTATTAGCAATCTTGAGGTGACACAGTTGGTGGTCGATAATCCTATTGGTCAGGATAATCCGCCCATGCTTTTTTTGCCGACTCTGGACAATGGCGCGAAGCCACCAAGTCAGCACGTCCTAAACATGTCGGACTTTGACGTCAATTGGTCAGACAAGCTAACAGATGCGCAGCTTGATAAGTTTGTAGATGACGGTTGGATAGTTATTGATGATATCTTTAAGGATAAAGCACTATTAGCATTGCAGGCAGAAAGTGGCTTTATCGACTACCGTGATGCCGAGCTGACGGCTGGTATTCGTGTGAGCAATATTCGTGGTGACCGCATTCGCTGGATCACCGAAAATTTCTTTGCAGGCTATTATTATTTGCAAAGTATCAATGCGCTTGCCGCCTTATTCAATCGCAGTTTGTTCGCCGGTATTCGCCATAGTGAAGCACATTACGCCTGTTATCCTGTAGGCTTTGGCTATCAATGGCATAGTGACAATCCGACTGGTCGTGATGAGCGCGTTATTTCAGCAGTATTTTATCTTAATGATGATTGGAGCGATAGTGATGGCGGCGCTCTAGAAGTCGTTGATAAACATGGCATTCATCATAATGTCATGCCAGTTGCCAATAGATTAATCATATTTGACAGTGACTTACAACACCAAGTACAAATCGCCCATCGTCAACGCTACTCTATCGCGACGTGGATGCGCCGAGATGGTTTGGTGCCGTTTGTTGAGGGCTAGAAAAAGTATTATTGACCACTTACTCCTAACTTATCAAAAACGGTTGTAGTTGTAAGCTAAATTTTTAATCCAATCTACGCGCATAAAAATATACGATTTGAAGTAAATTAATAATTTAACTAAAAATAAAAGGTTTATCCATGTCTGACGCCAATAAACAAACCCTTACCCATCAACAAGCGACCCTAGACTTAAGTATTGCGTTATTGGAACGCCCTTCGGTCACCCCAGACGATGACGGTTGCCAAGATATACTATCGTCTCGACTAAAACAGGCCGGATTTGACTGTGAGTTTATGTATTTCGGTGATAGAAAGCAAAGCGGTGAGCATGCCGAGGTCAAAAACCTTTGGGCACGCCGTGGCACAGCTGATCCGGTCATTTGCTTTGCTGGTCATACCGACGTCGTTCCAACGGGCGATGAAAATAATTGGACTTATCCGCCATTTACGCCAACCATTGCTGATGGCTATCTATGGGCGCGCGGTGCCGCTGACATGAAAACGGGCATTGCCGCTTTTACTATCGCCGCTGAACGCTTCGTTGCCAATCATCCTGAGCACAATGGCTCTATCGCCTTTTTAATTACTTCAGATGAAGAAGGCCCGTCCATCAATGGTACAGTCAAAGTCATTGAAGCCTTAGAAGCGCGTCAAGAGAAAATTACTTATTGCCTCGTTGGCGAGCCATCAAGCACTGATACGCTAGGCGATATTATCAAAAATGGTCGTCGTGGCTCATTGGGTGCAGTACTCACCGTCACTGGTAAGCAAGGCCATGTCGCCTATCCGCATCTGGCGTCCAATCCTATCCACGCCGCCATGTCAGCCTTAGCAGATTTGACAAACGCCACTTGGGATAACGGTAATGATTACTTCCCTGCAACTTCCTTGCAAATCTCGAACATCAATAGTGGTACAGGCGCCACCAACGTCATTCCAGAAACGCTTGATGCTGTTTTTAACTTTCGCTTTTCAACAGAAACTACCGAAGATGAGCTAAAAGCAAAGACCCATGCGATATTTGATAAATATTTTAAAGACAGCAAAGCCAGTTATGATATTCATTGGAAATTATCTGGTCAGCCGTTTTTAACGCCAGAAGGTAAATTGGTCTCAGCGTGTCAACAAGCGATTAAAGCCGTCACTGACGTTGACGCTACTCTATCAACCTCTGGTGGCACTTCTGACGGACGCTTTATCGCTCCGACTGGTGCGCAAGTCGTCGAATTGGGTGTACGTAATGCGACGATTCATCAGGTTGATGAAAAGGTAGAAGTAGATGACTTGGGTAAATTGGCGCAGATTTATGAGGGAATTTTGGAGAATTTGTTGTTAGGTGATGATTAATCTACAGGAAAGTGGTTATGAAAATTAATAAATCTCATTTACTTTTGGCACTCGTAAGTTTTGGTTTATTAGTCAGTGGTTGTGACAATATCGAAAAAATGCAGCCTGAAATATATGCAGAAAAGGTAGGTTCTAAAAAACTAACTGACCCAGATAACAGTAATGATCTCGATAAAGTGCCAACGCCGCAGAGCGAAGTCAACTTTTCAGCTAATTCTGCAGCTAAAACACAATGGTCTACATTCAATAGTGATGAACAAGTTAATGAGATAAAACGTATTGTCGTTAGTTACGGCGGTGAGTTACAAGGCTTAGGTTATAGTGATGCTAAAATCCTAGAAACTGCTGATATTTATGTCCCAAATGCTGATATATCAGACGCTAAACGCTTACAGTTGACTAAAACATTATCAAAGTTGGTAGGAGCACCTATCGTAATAAACATTTTAGACAGTAGGGTCATCGATGCGATGGGAAGCTTGGAAACTTTAGAGCTATCAGCAATTAACCAAGCTCAGGTAGCAGATTTTTCGATTTATAATGACGAACATGTTAACGAAGTTGCACGCATTGTAGAAATGCATGGCGCTAAATTGCAATCTGTCGGTTACTCAGGTGATTCAGAGCTTAGCCTCTCAATTAGCTACTATCCCAAAAAACTGACTAAGTCTGATTTTGAAAATTTAGAAAGAGAGTTAAAGCAGCTAACGGGTTTTAATGTCACCGTGTTTAAAAAGAGTGTGAGTATTAAGCCGCTTTGATGATTACATTTTTATGCTAATTGGTGGGTTACGATTGAGCTAACCCACCCTACATCACATACAATATTGCGTGATAGAGTTGCGACTCTACTCAATACCAATATAGAGATCTACCTGCCCATACTCTAAATTACCGCCAATATAATGCTCAAAATCGACCTTATAAGTGCGTGTATGCTCACAGCTTGGATTATTAAAGTACTCCCAAGCCTTTTCCCATGCATTCATCACAGTGTTAGGCATATTGCCTTTTTCTGAAAATACCAAGTATTTTCCGGCAGGAATACTCACTGTGACCACATCGCTCGCATTAGTCGTATCGTCACTGTCGGCTTTCCAACTCGCCACAACATCAAAAGCGCCCACTAAATCATCGCTCTCGTAGTTATGAAAGACGCCATAAATATCTTCACCTTCAGAAAGGCTTTTCATATGGTTCTGATAAAACTTTTGCCATAATCGACCCAATTTTGCCGTGTCATGGCTGATTTCAGCATTATTAGTGGTACGAGCACTGATGCCTTTGCAAACTATCGCGTCGGACAGCTCTTTAACTTGTGAAGTCATGATATCGCCTATGCTGTGTATTTATTCGATTTTTATTTGAGATAAAGTTAAAACTCTACTATCTAAAGCCATACTTAAATCACTTGCTTAACGTTGCAGCGTTCATCTAATCCGCTTCATCAATCCAATTCATCTGAATGGCTTCTAAGATGCCTTCATTGGATTTTTGTGGATCATCATCAAAGCCTTCAAGCTCGGTCACCCAGCGATGCAAATCAGTAAAACGTATGTACTGTGGATCAGTCTCTGGGAATTTTTCGTAAAGCTCGATAGCGATATCTAAGCTGTCGGTCCATTTTAGTTTTTGCGGGATCATAGTGGCTCCTTAACTTTTATAATTTTAATAAAAAATGTGATCGAATTAACGGTTGATTTAATAGCCCCTATCCTATCAAAATTCGTCCTATGATTATAGGCAAGTTCGTTAAGCACTCTCTGTTACTTTCGACGACTCAGCAGATTTGGTAGACTTAATCGCCACTTGGTGCTTATTCCACGTCGTAATCACCTCGGTCATCCGCTCCCCTGTCATATCCAATACCTCAGGCGCACATTTCCCTTTTTTATTGGTCAATACAAACTTAGTCATACCAACGCCCATCAACTGGTTTTTTACAAAGAAACGCGTTTCAAAATAGATATATTTTTTATCCCAACCGACCAGCACGCTATTGACTGTCAATTTACTAAGGAATTTAATTTCTTTAAGATAGACCATCTCTTGCATAGCGATGACCCAACCTAAATTATTAATACCTTTTTGATGACAGCATGCCATTAGCCAACGGGTAACGTTCAGCTCAATAAAAGACAAGTAGCGATAATTGGGCAAATGATCTCGAAAGCCCATGTCATGTGGCAATACTCGATAATGCCGAATCGTCGGTGCAGTCAAGGATTCAACACTCAGCCGCTCACTCACTGATTGCTGCTTGAGTTGCTGTTTTAGCAAACTGACCATAATAAAAAAACGGAGCAACATGTTCATAAATAACTCTCTTAACGCTTATTTCGTATAAGCTTAATTTGTATGAATAGCGACTTAGTGTAAATGTGGCATACCTTAACGCAAAAAAAGCCACCTCAGTGACTTTTTTATTTGAAATCTTATATTTGAAAGCTCGTATTCAAAAACCGATTCTAGCGATTAATGAGCACCATTGATACTACGTACCATCTCTTCTACCATTTTCTTGGCATCACCAAAGATCATCATAGTTTTGTCCATGTAGAACAAGCTGTTATCAAGCCCTGCATAACCCGTGCTCATCGAACGTTTGATAACCATCACTGTTTGAGCTTTGGTCACTTCCAAGATGGGCATACCAAAGATAGGTGAGGTTGGATCCTCTTTTGCAGAAGGGTTGACCACGTCATTGGCACCGATGACCAAGACCACATCCGTACTGGCGAAGTCTGAGTTGATCTCATCCATCTCAAGGATGTCATCGTACGGCACATCCGCTTCAGCCAATAGCACGTTCATGTGTCCTGGCATACGACCAGCGACCGGATGAATCGCAAAGCGAACATTGACACCTTCTTCTTTTAATAGCTCATATAGCTCTTTTACCGCATTCTGTGCACGGCCTTGCGCCATACCATAACCCGGTACGATCACCACGTTGCTGGCATTGGCCATCAAGAAGCCAGCATCTTCTGCTGAACCAGCTTTATAATTCTTTGGTGCACCATCATCGCCACCTGCTGCCACAGCTGCCGTACCCATTCCACCGAACAATACGTTAAGTAATGAGCGGTTCATGGCTCTACACATGATATAAGACAAGATTGCACCTGACGAACCAACGAGCGAACCGGCGATAATGAGCATCGAGTTGCCAAGGGTAAAACCAATACCGGCCGCCGCCCAACCAGAGAACGAGTTCAGTAAAGACACAACGACTGGCATGTCGCCGCCGCCGATTGGGGCAATCCACATCCAACCGAATACCACCGCCAGTACTGCCATCGCGTAGAAAGCAGGCAATGAATCAGTCATAAAGTAGACGATACCAAAGCCAATCATCGCAATGAACAAGATAGCTTGCACGGGTTTGACCCAACCGCCGACCAATGTTTTGGCCCAACTCTTCGCTGCCAATTTACCAAAGGCGAAGACAGACGCTGAGAAAGTAATCGCACCAATAAAGCAACCGATGAACAATTCTAAACGGGCAACCGTACCATGTTGTTGTTCAGTATGAAGTACCGTTGCTAGAGCAATGGCAACAGCTGCCAAACCAACGAATGAATGCATTAAAGCAACCGTTTCTGGCATCTGAGTCATTGCGACCGTTTTTGCCTTCCACATACCGACGATAGCACCTAACACCATGGCACCAACAATCAACCAAAGCACAGGGCCTTCCGCTAAGAAGAATGTCGTTGCAACGGCAATCGCCATGGCCACCATACCAAAACGGTTACCACGAATGGCGGTTTTTGGGCTAGATAGACCACGTAAGGTCAAGACAAAAAGAATGGCACCGATTAGATAAAACCAGTCAGCATTGGCTGCAATCATACTTGTTAAATCACTCATGCGTCGCCTCCGCTTTCAGTCGTTACCACTGGGGCTTTTTTTGCTTTGGGTTTAAACATTGCAAGCATACGCTCAGTCACGGCAAAACCACCAAATATGTTAATGCTGGCTAAAAATACGGCAAACGCACCTAGCAAACTGGTTGGGGTAAACATAGCGCCGTCAATATTGACAGTCTGTAGCATCGCACCAACGATGACAATACTAGATAAAGCATTGGTCACTGCCATTAATGGCGTGTGCAATGCAGGCGTGACGCCCCAAACGACGTAATATCCGACAAAAATAGCGAGCACAAATACGGTAAAAATCGCTACAAATGGTGTGCTACTCATGGCCGCACCGGCTGGCGCTGCAGCTAAAACAGTGGCAATCATCTAATCCTCCTAAAAATTTATTCGTGTCTGGCAAATGTATGGTGACAAATAGTGAAGTGACAGGCGGTTAAAACCTAGCGCTTAGCGAGGCGTACCTGACTCTCATGCGTCACTGCCAGTGCGCCCTGAATCTCATCTTCCATATCTAAGTTCAGTGCCAGTTTAGTTGCTGGAGCGTCATCTGTAGCGGCAGGAGCAATTAAGGTTGTGATAAAGTTAACAAGGTTATTGGCATATAAATCTGAAGACTGTGCTGCCAGTTGCGATGGGATGTTGGCCGCCCCAACAATACGCACGCCATTGGCCGTGGTGATGGTTTCATCAGGCACACTGCCTTCGACGTTACCGCCTGTGCCAGCCGCCATATCGATCAGCACTGAGCCTGCCTTCATTTTGGCAAGCGTGGCGCCGTGCACTAAGCGCGGCGCTTGGCGACCAGGAATCTGAGCAGTCGTGATGACAATATCAGCATTGCTTAAGGCTTTGTCCACCACCGCTGCTTGGTCTTTGACATATTGCTCCGATGGTGTCCAAGCATAACCACCTGTGGACTTAGCTGTCTCAGCTTCTTCTGCACTCATCGGCACATCAAGCCACTTACCACCTAATGACTCTACTTGCTCACGAGCAGTCGGACGTAAATCACTGGCTTCAACGACGGCGCCTAAACGCTTCGCCGTTGCAATGGCTTGCAAACCTGCAACACCGACACCTAAAATGACGACTTTGGCAGGTTTAACCGTACCGGCTGAGGTCATAAACATCGGGAACGGACGCGAATATTCGTTGGCAGCTAGTAGTACTGCTTTATAACCAGCAAGGTTGGCTTGTGAAGACAATACATCCATATTTTGTGCGCGCGACAAGGTGCGTGGTAATAGCTCCATGGCAAAGGCAGTAACGCCTTTAGCCGCATAAGTATCTAGCTGGCTATTACGATAGGGGTCGAGCATACCAACGACGATCTGACCCGTTGTTAGGCTCTCTGTCACCGCAGCAGGCAAGTCATTCACCGTGGTAATAATCTGAGACTGGGTGACTACCTCGGCGCTGCTATTGGCAATATCGGCACCAGCAGCCTGATACAACTCATCAGCATAATACGCTGCTTGACCTGCACCTGACTGTATGACGACTTCAAACCCAAGCTTACGCAATTTTTTGACCGCGTCTGGGGTTAGCGCTACGCGACTCTCGCTCGCGATATCTGCACTGATTACACCGATTTTCATACCGTCTCCTTACTTACGTCTTAATGACTACCTTTAATACCCTCAACGCACATTTAAAAAGCACAGGGGACAAAAAAACCTTTGGTCACTATTGGTTTAACATTAACCACCAAAGATTATCAATTTAATAAATGATAGCGAATTTGCCATCATGCCTTTTTATTATAGAGATAACGTCCGCTAACTTTCATTGCCTAATGATGACCCACAAGTAAAATAAAAAGTTAGGCATTTACACCATCTGCATAACTTTTATTGTTATATTAAAAAATTTTACTTTTTAAAGAACTCGTTAGACCTTATGATATATAGGCTGAGGGAACTAACTGCGACCTATAGAATACTTGCGAGCTGCCAGTATAGCGTAAAAAACACAAAACTGTGCCGAGTAAGTCAAGTTAAACCTGTGTATATCGTATAATGAGAAAGCTTGACACCTTAATAGGTTGGTCATCATAGATTGATCATGGATTCACTATAATAAGGAATAACTATGTATTTTGTACTCTCCCCTGCCAAATCTCTCAATGAGAAAGACGCGGTGCCAGTCAACTTAGGTAACTACTATAGTCAGCCTGAGCTGATTGAGCACTCACAGGCGCTAATGAAAACATTAAAATCGAAAGAGCCGATTGATTTGCAAGAGCTGATGAGCATCTCCGACGATTTGGCCCAGCTAAATGCTGAGCGCAACCAACAATGGAGTTGGAGCAAAGACAAGCCCTTTACCGATGACGCGTCTGGTAATACCGCTAAACCCGCTGGTTATTTATTTGATGGCGATGTCTATACGGGCCTTGATATGTATCATATGGATAAAAATACCGCCATTTATGTCAATGAACATCTGGGTATTTTGTCGGGGCTTTATGGGGTATTGAAACCTCTCGATTTGATTCAACCATATCGCTTAGAGATGGGCACTAAACTAAAAAACGAGCGCGGTGATAATTTATATGAGTTTTGGGGCGAGGAAGTTACTGATACCATCAATGCGCGTATGGCTGATAGCGATGACAAAGTATTGATTAATTTGGCTTCCAATGAGTATTTTAAAGCGGTGAAAAAAAAGGCGCTAAATGCTGAAATTATCACACCACGATTTGAAGACGAGAAAAATGGTCACTATAAAGTGATTAGCTTTTATGCCAAAAAAGCGCGTGGCCTTATGGTAAAGTATGCGGCAGATAACAAACTGACCAATGCTGAGCAGCTTAAGCAATTTGATTTGGCGGGTTATTATTATTGTGCAGATGTGTCGGATGATAAGACGTGGGTGTTTAGACGGGATGAGGCGGCTCAATAGTTTTTAAAAGCCCTCCAATTTGCATAAAAAAACCCCGATAAGCCAAAGCCTATCGGGGTTTTATTTGAACTAGGTTAAATAGACTTTATGACAAAGTCATACTTCTGGCGAAAAGCGCTTTGTCGCAGATGACGCACGAAAATAGTACCTATTGTAAATTAAGCGCGTCTAACAAAGAGAAATCGCTTTGTAGCAGAAGTAGAGTTACATCATGCCGCCCATTCCACCCATACCGCCCATTCCACCAGCGCCCATGCCAGCCATACCATCATCACCTTGAGCAAGTTCAGTAATCATGACTTCAGTCGTAAGCATAAGACCGGCAACAGATGCCGCGTTTTCTAGTGCTGAACGAGCAACTTTAGCTGGGTCAAGAATACCCATGTCTAGCATATCACCGTATTCGCCAGAAGCTGCGTTGTAACCGTAGTTACCGCTACCGCTCTTCACTTCGTTCACAACCACTGACGCTTCTTCGCCTGAGTTGGTCACGATTTGACGTAATGGGGCTTCCATTGCGCGGCGTAAGATATTGATACCCGCGTTTTGATCGTCGTTATCACCACGTAGCTCAGACAATGCATTCATTGCACGAACTAGGGCAACACCGCCGCCAGGAACAACGCCTTCTTCGACCGCTGCACGAGTCGCATGTAGCGCATCATCAACGCGATCTTTCTTCTCTTTCATTTCAGTTTCAGTCGCAGCGCCCACTTTGATAACGGCAACGCCGCCAGCAAGTTTTGCCATACGCTCTTGTAGCTTTTCTTTGTCGTAGTCAGACGTTGATTCTTCTACTTGACGTTTGATAGACTCAACACGGTTTTCGATGTCAGCTTTGTTACCAGCGCCATCAACGATAACGGTGTTTTCTTTACCGACAGTGACTTTCTTAGCCGTGCCCAATTGCTCTAGAGTAGCAGTCTCAAGGCTCAGACCAATCTCTTCAGAGATAACCGTACCGCCAGTTAGCGTGGCGATATCTTCTAGCATAGCTTTACGACGATCGCCAAAACCTGGTGCTTTAACCGCACAAGTTTTTAAGCCGCCACGCATGTTGTTCACAACCAATGTTGCCAATGCTTCATTTTCTACGTCTTCAGCAATGATTAGCAATGGCTTGCTTTGCTGCATGACTTGCTCAAGTAATGGCACGATCTCACGGATATTGCTGATTTTTTTATCAACAAGCAAGATGTATGGGTTTTCAAACTCAGCGGTTAAGCTGTCTTGCTTATTCGCAAAGTACGGGCTGATATAGCCACGGTCGAACTGCATACCTTCCACAACTTCTAAGGTATCTTCAAAGCTTGAACCTTCTTCAACAGTGATGACGCCTTGCTTACCGACTTTTTCCATCGCTTGAGCAATCAATTCACCAATTTTAGTGTCTGAGTTGGCAGAGATAGAGCCCACTTGAGCAATTGCTTTTGAATCGTCAGCTGGGGTTGATAGCAAATGGATTTGCTCAACAGCAGCGCGAACCGCTTTATCGATACCGCGCTTAAGATCCATTGGGTTCATGCCGGCAGCAACAGACTTCATGCCTTCTTGCAAGATTGACTGAGCCAATACGGTCGCAGTCGTTGTACCATCACCAGCGACATCGTTGGTGCGGCTAGCGACTTCACGGACTAATTGAGCGCCCATGTTTTCAAATTTGTTTTCAAGCTCGATTTCTTTGGCAACCGATACACCATCTTTAGTGATGGTAGGTGCGCCGAAAGATTTATCGATCACCACATTACGACCTTTAGGGCCTAAGGTAACTTTTACTGCGTTTGCTAGAACGTTTACGCCGTCCATCATTTGTTTACGGGCATCAATGCCGAATTTTACGTCTTTTGCCATGTTAAATTACTCCACTATTATAAGTATAGAAATACAATTGAATGAGTCGATACAGTATTGTTAAGAACAATTGTCTTAAATGCGCTGAGTATAAACATACTCAAAAAGGACTAGCCTTCTAGCACACCCAATACATCAGATTCTTTCATAATAAGTAGTTCTTCGCCGTCAACTTTCACGGTTTGACCAGCATATTGACCGAACAAGACTTTGTCGCCAGCTTTTACATCTAACGCGCGAGTTTCACCGTTGTCACGAATCTGACCGTTGCCAGTGGCTAGCACTTCACCTTGTGAAGGCTTTTCTTGAGCAGAACCAGGTAACAAGATACCACCGGCCGTTTTGGTTTCTTCTTCTATGCGGCGGACAACAATACGATCATGTAAAGGACGAATATTCATCAATATGTCTCCAATAAGTTGGTTGTTTGAATTAAAAGTTTATTTGGTTTGAGTGTCTCAATACTTATATCTTCAAACGCTATTTTTTTAAACAGCATAATAAGGATAAGTGTTGAGCTTGTTTCAAAAAGTGGGGGCAAGGTGAGTTCGGTTCAAGTGTAAACGCCAAAAATTTACAAGAATTTTTGAGTTAGTAGCGCATTTATCTACGAATAACCAAGAATCGCTCAAAGCGCCCTAAAATAAAGACCTCAATATAAAAACGATAACCCGTCATAGAAGCTTTAACGAGTTGCCATAATAAGCAAAGTCAGAGCCGTTTTTGCCTATTCTAAAGCGCTTTATAGTAAGGTGCTCACAGTAAGTTACTCTTAGTAATAAGATCAACTGTCAGTAACATCGGCTACAAGAGCCACACGTCTGACTCTGCGGTGACCCTTGAAAATGTAACAGAGTATGACCATTATAGTGCTTAATAACATAATAATAGTTATAAACCATCCTACAGATAGAAATTAAGGAATATCCATGAGTTTTTTATCAATCAATCAAAAACCATCAATCGTTAACGCTAATAATACAACGCGCAGTAAATCTAAATTCTTAACCGCCTTAACCACGGGCGCTAGTATTGCTGCCATCGGAGCTTTGAGTATGACTGCCCCTACCCTTGCCAGCGCAAAAACCATTCAACCATCAAGCGCCAATTATAGCTTTACAGTAGAAGACAAATACAAAGGCACGGCTACTCGCACGCTTAATAAATCAGGCAATACGTGGAAATATAATGTCAGTGCACGGGTAGCCGGTGTCGCAAGCGCCGCACAAAATAGTACCTTTACCATCAATGGTAATAATGTCATTCCAACTCAAGCCAGTACCACTTATAAACTTTTAGGAATTGGGCGTACGCATAAATTAGACTTTAACCCAAGCAGTAAAAAAGTCGTCAGTAACTATAAAGGCAAATCAACAACCCTAAATATGGCGCAGCAAGCTTTTGATGATTTAAGCCTTGAGGTGCAAATTCGCCAAGACTTATTAAACGGTAAGTTCTCGGGCAATTACTATATGGCAAAGAAAGATAAAATTGAGAAAACACCCTTTAAAAAATCTGGCAATACCAAAATCACCGTGCCAGCCGGTACCTTTGATACCGTGCGTGTCGATCGCATCCATGATGACAACAGCCGCTCTACCAGTTTTTGGCTCGCACCAAGCTTAGATTATCTACCAGTAAAAGTAAGCCAAATCAACGATGGTAAAAAGATGGATTTAGAGTTGACCAAAGCTAACTAATTACTTATTTCACAATAAATAATTAACACAAAAAAAGCGGCGCTCTGCATGGGGCACCGCTTTTTTATGGGATTAAATGGATGTCTCAAATTGATAAAGAACGACTAGCGAGAACGAGGCTGCTTAACCACGTTATTCATCGAAGGCAGACGTTTGAGTAGTAAAAACAACCAAGTATTAATCAAGAACAACAGCACGAAATCAAGCAAATAAACCATAATTTCAATCATACTGCTGCCATAGACGCGGGTGAATAACACGACTCCACTCGCCCCTAAATATACTAGGGTCAGCATACTGCCAATCAATAACATATAGGGCGAGCGACCACGTAATATCACTGGTGTCAGGATAAAGGCAGGAATCAACCACAGCGCTTGCCAAGCGATACCACCAATGATATCGGGGCTAGTCGGATTAAAAACACTGATCATAATCGGCAAGGCCAGCAACCGATATGCCACCCAAACCAACCACGTTAGCAGCAAGCGTTGGCGCATCGGTGCAATAGACTTGCCAGTGTCAGCAGTATTCTCTACTGGGGCATTGGCCTTGTTCTTAGAGCGGTTAGTAGCCATTAGAAGGTTTTTCCTTATCAGCAATATATCAATGCAGCTTAGCGACCAAAGTTAGCCTGTGATAAAGCCGTCGCTGTGATAGCCAGTCTACGACCTTGCGCAATTGCCAATTCACGCTCATCAGCAGATACCGGTTGATCATGCAACGCGCCGCTGACATGACTCACGCCATAAGGCGTACCACCGCGATTAGTACGATTGAGGGCGGGCTCTGCATACGGTATACCTACGATCATCATGCCATGATGCATCAACGGTAACATCATGGTCAGCAGTGTCGTCTCTTGGCCGCCATGCATCGAGCCGGTCGCCGTAAATACCGACGCTGGCTTGTTTTGTAGATTGCCTGCCAGCCAAAGGGTGACCGTATTGTCCCAAAAGTATTTCATGGGCGCGGCCATATTGCCAAAGTGCGTCGGGCTACCAAGCGCCAGACCGCTACAGTCCTTTAGATCATCCATGGTGCAATACAGATCACCATCATCTGGTATCGCAGGCTTGCTTGCCGTGGTTTCGGGGGCAACGGTAGGCACAGTGCGGATACGCGCGCTTATGCCAGCATCTTCAATTCCTTGGGCAATCGCATATGCTAATGTCTTAGTCGTACCATAACTAGAATAATAGAGTACCAAAACATAAGGGGCGGTCTGACTCATTAGCAAAACTTCCTCATAAAATCATCGACGTTATTGTCTTCAATTATTATCTTTAATAGCATTGGCAGTGTACCAGCGTTTTAATATGCCAGCAGGTTGTTCATTTTTACACAGCCATTGCGATGCATTTTGCAGAATTTATCAGCAAAATGTATGTGCACATTATGCCCGAGTCATTGACTGACATGCAAACAAACCCTGCTTGACATTATAGCGAGCCAAACACGGTAACGGTTGCTGCTGTGCATTTTGACACAATTATTTGGCAGATGCCTGCGACTCATTTTTGTTACACTATTGTCACTCTTATCGCTGCTAAATGGTCGACATGGAAAACCTATTAAAAAAACTCCCGTTCTTACACCAACGCTGGTTTCAGTTCTTACGATTTTTAACCCGGCACTTTTTTGAAGACAATTGCCAGCAAAAAGCAGCATCGCTTACCTATACCACCATGTTATCTATTGTACCGATACTGACGGTACTATTGATGATTCTGTCCTCGGTACCAGCATT
Organism: Psychrobacter sp. TB67; assembly: GCF_000511065.1. Classification (NCBI taxonomy): domain Bacteria; kingdom Pseudomonadati; phylum Pseudomonadota; class Gammaproteobacteria; order Moraxellales; family Moraxellaceae; genus Psychrobacter; species Psychrobacter sp. TB67. Next base: position 143,309 of record NZ_AYYA01000054.1, on the reverse strand, counting down.
GGCTTCGGTCAGAGCACAGATTTATGAGGTGATTTATAGTAACTTACTGCCGCAATCGAGCATGCAAGTCAGTGAGTACATTAATAGCTTCGCTGAAAAATCATCTAATCTGACTATCATTGGTGCGATGGTGTTGTTTTTTACCACCATCATGACCTTGACGACCATTGAGCGTGCTTTTAACCAAATTTGGCGGGTAGAAAATCGTTCAGGTGGCATCAAAAGCATGCTGCGCTATTGGACCATCGTTACTATGGGGCCGCTGGTTTTGGGTACAGCCTTTATCGCCTCAAGTGCCGTGCAAAGCCTGAGCTTCTTAAACCGCCAAATTGCAGGTTATGGTATTGATTGGTCTTTTTGGGTACAAGCCGTCTCAATTGGCATAACCATTGCTGGCTTTATAGGAATGTATTGGTTTATCCCAAAAGCCCGCGTGCCAGCGAAAAATGCAGCGATTGCTGGTATCTTTGTCGCCATTGTTTTTGAGCTGATGAAACATCTTTTTGGTACGGTAATGGCCAACTTTACCAGCTACGAGGCTATTTATGGTGCCTTTGCCGCGCTACCTATCTTTTTATTATGGATCTATTTGTCTTGGAACTTAATTTTATTAGGGGTCGAGATTAGCTATACCTTGACGATTTTTGAAACTGAGGAAGTCTACCCGCGCCATCCGCTGCTTAGCTTGCTAGACATGTTGAATCTCGTGTATACCCATCACTTAGAGGGTGAAGCGGTGAGCGAACAAGCGCTGCGTAATGTGCTAGGTCGCAAAGAGCTACCGAAATGGTATATCTATATTAATTATCTGCAGGACTGCAATCTCATTACCATGACCGAAGATGATGACTATGTACTCAAAAGAGACTTGAGCAACATGACGTTATGGGATTTTTATCGCACGCTGCCTTATCCGCTACCCATCAAGGATGAGCTGGATGAGATGAATCAAGAAGATCAAAAGCCTTGGCTAAGCTTATTGGTGGCTCGCTTTGAGAATACTGAAGCGTTTGCCAAACAGCAGCTGAACTTGCCATTGGGCACTATCTTTACCAACAGTGAGCCGCGCAAAAAGTCAGCAAATGACAAAGCCAGCGCTCACTCGCAGAATAAAAACAAACTGTTTAGAAAAACGATGACTACTTCAACTCAGCAATTAGCCAAAGACGACTCAGGCATTCATCATGATGCCCCGCATTTTGACCCTGCGGCTTATGATAAAGACAGCGATCTAGACTGCGACAATCATAACCACGAAATTGTGATTCCTAAAGATACCGACGAACAACCAGCAGCCCTTGACACTGATAGACGTGGCGGTAAAAGCGCTATCATTACTGAAGCAGACAACCCAAAAGCAATATAAATAAACTAATAAATAAGTAGTAAAAATTATTAGTGAGCGTGATGGCGGTTAATGTGCCTTAGCTAATAAATATCTATTAATTGTCGAATAACTATTATTTTGGATACCTTAAGACTTATGGCAGCCGACAACCATACTAAAAATACTCTTTTTACCCGCGCGGTCGATACAGGGCAGAACGGCTTAAAAAACCTCGCACAGTTATGGTCGCTAAAGACGCTAACCGACTTGCCTGATCGCTTGAAAAACCTGTGGGAGCAATTAATTGGCTCTTATTGGTTTATCCCAACCGCTTGTGTGCTTGCGGGTATTTTACTTGCCCCTATCTTAGTCACGATTGATGAGCACTTTGACCGTGAAACCGTTAGGGAGCTGAGTTTTGCCTTTACTGGTGATGATGATGCGGCGCGCGCAATTATGACTGCGATTGCAGGTGCAGTACTTGGCGTCGCAGGTACTACATTTTCGATTACTATTGCCGTACTGTCGATGGCCTCCTCACAATTTGGCCCTCGATTATTACGTAACTTTTTGACAGATACGCCGAATCAGTTTGTCTTAGGCGCGTTTATCGGTACTTTTAGCTATAGCTTATTGGTTTTAAAGTCGATTCATAAGTATGACGTTGACTTTGGTGTGCCGCAGTTGGCGGTGACCTTTGCCATTATTATGGCGATTATCTGTGCCTTATTGTTGGTATACTTCGTGCAACATATGGTGCATGCCATTCAAGCATCGCATGTCATTGAAAATGCCAGCAACGATGCGCTTAAAAACATTCACTATTGGTATGGCGACCATTGCGATATCGAGCATCAGCGTGATATCGAGCATCATGATGTTGAGCAGTTTCACACTTGGTTAGCGACACCCATCTACTCACCAAGCTGCGGCTACCTGCAACAAATTTATTTAGAATCTCTGATTACTTTGACACAAGACTACGGTGGCGTGGTACAACTCCATACCAATCTGGGCCATTTTGTCACTGATAAAAATGTCATCGGCTATTTCTATCAGCGCCCAGCAGACCATCCAAACAACCTGAAAAAGACTAAGATAAACCATCTTGCGGTGATACCGCGTGCACCCGACGGCATATTTTGGCAGCGCTTTGCCACTTGCATACGCCTTGAGCAACGGGTGACGCACTCTAATGACATCGCGTATAGCCTAGGACAAATGACTGAGATAGCGGTACGGGCGCTGTCTCCTGGTATCAACGATCCTAAAACGGCTGTCAATTGCGTGCAATCATTGACTACTTGCATAAGTACCATGATGCGCCGTCAGCCACCAAGTCCATACCATTTTTACTCACCAACGCAAGATAACGACGAAACCTCTGAAAATTTTGTGCCGCAGCAGCGAGTGTCTATCTTGGCTGTTGTCACTCATACACCCAAGATATCGGACTTTATTGATACTTCGCTTGGCGAGATACGCCGTTACGCGACGGCTGACCTGATGGTATTAAAAGCACTCTGTCAGGCGATGGTCGACCTTAACTACGCGCGCGTGAATGGCGCACAGCAACAAACCTTACTGCATGAGCTGAGCTTGGTGGCGCGTGCAGGCGAGGAAAATCTGAGCTATAGCGAGTTGGTCAACGATTTAAAGGCCATGTGTCAGCAGGCAAAGCAATTTATTCTTAATGACGATGCTACCCATCAATATTTTGCATACGTGAGTGAGTTTGCCGCCCACATCGATAAAGCGTTACAGACAGAATCAAGCTAGCGATCTGAGTTATTAGTAATACCAAATATTAGTAAAATAAGAACAAACCTCCTATTTATAACACGCTCATAAGCTTTTGGCTTAGAGATACTTTTATATTCACCTGAGACTTCTTTCATGGCATCTACTACCAGTCTGACCATCCTTGAAATCAGCGCGATTTTTTTATCAATTACTGCTTTGTTGACCTATGTCAATCATCGCTTCGTCGGGTTACCCACCACCATTGGCGTCATGGTCATCTCCATTCTTTTGTCTATCGGCGCGATATTTTTGGGGTTTTTAGGCTTTGATCAGCTCATTGATTATGAAGTCAGCCTCTTAGAGCAGCTTGATTTTACGGAAGTATTGCTCGATGGCATGCTCTCTATGCTGCTGTTTGCAGGGGCGCTGCACGTCAATATTAGTGATTTAAAACGTTACAAGCTACCTATTGGTATCCTTGCCGGTCTTGGCACGATAGTGTCAGCATTGCTTATTGCTACTGCCCTCTACTTTATGCTGCCGCTATTTGATTTTGGTTTGCCTTTTCTGTGGTGTTTATTATTTGGTGCTTTGATATCACCGACTGATCCGATTGCCGTGATGGGTATTCTGGCATCAGCTGGCGCGCCAAAAAGCATCGAAACGGTCATCGCTGGCGAGTCCTTATTCAACGATGGTATCGGCGTTGTTATTTTTGTCTTGTTGCTTGGCATTTTATCTAGCGGTGATATTCCAACGGTCAATTATGTGGCACATACCTTGGCTGTCGAGGCTGGTGGCGGTGTTGTCTTTGGCTTGGTGCTAGGTGCTATTTTGTATTATTTACTAAAGAGCATTGATAGCTATCAAGAAGAGGTTTTGTTAACGTTAGCGGGCGTCATAGGCGGCTACGCGCTGGCCAGCCATTGGCATCTATCAGGACCACTCGCTATGGTAATGATGGGCTTAATGGTCGGCAACCGTGGGCGTGAGCTGGCAATGAGTGATAAGACTCGCCATTATATTGATTTATTTTGGGAGTTAATAGACGAGATTCTCAACGCCATTTTATTTGTTTTGATTGGTCTTGAAGTAGTGATAATCGCTTATTCGGGTAACTTATTTATCGCAGGCGGTCTGACTATTATCATCGCCCTACTAGCAAGATTGATCGTGGTTGGTATGACAACCAAGACGTTCAGTCGTCAACTTAACTTGCCAACGGGTGCGTGGAAGGTGCTGACATGGGGCGGATTACGCGGTGGTATCTCAGTCGCCCTAGTACTGCAATTGCCTATGGGCACAGAGCGCGACATTTTATTGGCGCTTACTTATGCAGTCGTAATTTTCTCTATTTTAGTGCAAGGCCTGAGCGTCGGTAAAGTCGCTAGAAGCATTCGCACTGAAGAGAAAACAGTTGAGCTATAAAAAGTAAAACTATAAACAATAAAGCTATCAATTATAAAAGCTTGCGGATAACAAAAACCCAGCACAAGCGATTAACTTTATGCTGGGTTTTTTAATCAGTATCTATAGTCAAGGAATTTCAGAATCGCTACAAGGCGACCGACCGCAGATAGTACACTAAGTACATCTAGGACGGGTAACACTGTAGAGGTTTAAAAGTGCTCTGACTATAAAACTTTATATTAGACCTTTTTGCTTCATATTACGGTATACCACAATAACGATGATAATATTTAAAACAAAAATAGCCAGTTTAAACCAATCAAACGGACGAGCAAGCAGATAATATAACTCTATGGGAATAAATATTCCATAACCGATGACACTAAACCAATACGCCCATGTTTTATCTTGCCACAAGCCATAAGCCTCAATAAAGCGTATCGCTGCATAAATAAATATCAGTAATAAAAATAGAGGCCAGTTTTTACTGGCTTGTTGGGCAATTCGTACCGTACTCTCTACTTGCGGTGCAAGAAGATAACCAAAGTTCTGCTGCCAGGTTGCTGTGGCGGTGGCAAGCCAACGCTCAAGGTCGGTATGCCATAGCCATAACGCGCCTGCCCCGAGTAGCGCGCCAATGCCTTTAGCCACTTCATAGACGGCCACCGCTTTGATCGACTCGCTAGATTCACCGCGTAGCCTATTATCCCGACCGAGCCTTGCATGACGGCTACCCTTCGAGGATGGCTCTAAAGGCTCATCCCGTTGGGGCAAATTAGCCAAAGAACGTCTCCACGACGCGCCCGTGCAGTTGCTGATTAAAGAATGGCGTGTTTTTACCATTGGATAGCATTGATTGCGCCGTGACTTGCCACTCAATATTCGGATCGACCAAGACGGCACCGCCTGCATTTTCGTATTGCGTATTAATACCAGCGATTTTTGCAGGGTTCAGACAGATTTTATCGACTAGCTGCACTAAAGTAAGTACGTCATCATTGACCAGTTGACATGCCAGCGCCATAAAAGTATCAAAGTTTGAGATGCCAGGCGTACAATCGGCAAACGGTGCTTTTTTAGCAGTACTATTCAAAGGTTCATGATGACTACAAATAGCATCAATAGTGCCATCTTTGAGCCCGCGACGGATAGCTTGCTGATCGGTATTACTGCGTAGTGGCGGTAACACGTAGGCTTGAGCATTAAAACCTTCTAAATTGTCATCGGTTAAATACAACTGATGCATAGCTACATCACAAGTCACTGGCAAGCCTTTGTCTTTCGCCCAGCGCATCAGCTCTATCGAAGACTTGCAAGACAATTGACTAAAATGCGCAGCAATCCCCGTTTCTTCTACCATCAATAGCTGTGTAGACAAGGCAACGGTTTCAGCAATCCACGGTATACCTTGTAGTCCGTGATAAGAGGCAATATAACCCTCATGCGCTACCCCATCTCCCGAGAGACTTGGTTCATCAGGATAAAAGAATACCTTCATCCCAAAAGTCGCGGCATATTCTAAGGTACGCAGTAATACCAAATCATTGGCAAAAGGTCGGCGCGCATTAGAGACGGCAATACAGCCCCCTTTTTTGAGTCCCGCAATATTGGACGGACGCTCTCCTTCCAAACCTGCGGTTAATGCACCCAAGATATGTAAATAAATACCGCCATCTTCAAGCGCGCGCTCACGCAAACCTTTCAAGAGCGAGCCATTTTCTAAAATAGGATTGGTATCGGGTGGGATAACCACATGCAAAAACCCATTGGCACGGGCTGCACGCCCTTCTGACTCTAACGTGCCGTGTTGCTGTTGTCCTGGTTCACGTAGACGGGCGCACAAGTCAACCAACGGTGGCAGCAACCACATCTCGCGTCCAGCTTCAAGACTGGCCAGTTTGGCTTTCACAGTATTTGAAAGTGATGCCTTAAAGGTATCAGGAAGATGATCGATTAGCGGTGCATCAGTATTAAGCATAGTGGACATGAGCGTTATTACCGTATCAATAAAATGAAATAAGTGAAAATAAGACAGTGCAGCAGCTATTATTTACCAGCTGCTTGATGAGCGCGTTGACCTTCCATCGCGAGTGACAATACTGCCATACGAATCGCAATACCGTTATTAACCTGCTTTAGAATCACAGATTGGGCACCATCAGCAACGCTAGAGGCAATCTCAACACCGCGATTCATCGGACCTGGGTGCATCACCAACGCATCAGGCTTGGCTAAAGCTACACGCTCTGGGGTAATACCATAGTGCTTATAGTATTCATTCGATGATGCTAGCAGCGGCGAGCCGATACGCTCGTTTTGTATTCTCAAACCCATAATGACATCGCAGTCGGTCACGCATTCATTCATATTTTCATAAACTTGTACGCCAAAACGCTCAATGCCTTTAGGCAACAAAGTACGTGGCGCACAGACACGAATATCTTTGACACCTAACGTTTGCAAGGCACTGATATCTGAGCGCGCGACGCGTGAGTGCTTAATGTCCCCAACAATCGCAACCGACAGCGCTTCAAAGGGGCGCGGCGCTTCGCGGTGAATGGTGAGCATATCAAGCATCCCTTGGGTTGGATGCGCGTGCCAGCCATCGCCACCATTGATGATAGCGATATCAGGTGTGACTTCCGTCGCCATAAAATGGGCAGCGCCTGAGGCAGAGTGGCGTACGACAAAGATATCCGCCGTCATGGCTTGCAGATTCCACAAGGTATCGCGCAGGCTCTCGCCTTTTTTGGTACTAGAGCGCTCGATATCGATATTCAGCACATTGGCACCCAGACGTTTTTCAGCCACTTCAAAGGTCGTACGCGTACGCGTTGATGGCTCAAAAAACAGATTCATCACCGTGTAGCCTTCCAGCTCAGGACGATTGATCAATTGTCCATTATCATCAAAAAATGTCTCAGCTTTGGCAATAATTGCCTGTAACTGTGCTTTATTTAACCCTTCCACGCCCAAAAAATGCCGGATACCACCATCTACATTAAGCTGTGGACGACTCAATGAGGTATTCAATTTTTGATGAATGGTATCGGGATCGAATTTGGCATAATCTGTCGGTGAAATGCTATGGGCTGCACTGCTATCAGTAGAATTTGACATAATGGCAAGTCTTTATCGTTGGTTTATAGAGTCAATAATAACGGGTTTATTCATCTTTGTTTGTTGATTTATAGCGGATACGCACAGATACGGGGACATTTAGACGCTTATTTGCTACAATTTACTGTAATCATATAAGCGATATAAAACTCACTCAGTTACCCTATTAAATAATAGGCATAGACCGGTACCCACCACAATAGAAAACCAGCATTGTAAAACTATCAATAAATAATAATAGCGATAGTGTAGCTGATTTTGTGGTCAGGACAAAGACGCTATGCCACCTATTTGAAGATTTACTTGTTCAGAGAGTAGCTCGTACTACCTGTTAAATTCCTTTAACGCTTATCTTTTCTCAATTTTTCATGCCATTTATTAGGAAGCCTCATGACGACCTTAGCACATTATTTAAACACCAATGCGAACAGTCCTGCACTGAACGACGTCATTACGACGGTCACAGGCGTTGGCAAAACCATTTCGCAGTTACTTAGAAAAGGGGCGTTAGCAGATATTTTGGGTGAAGCCGGCAATCAAAACGTCCAAGGCGAAGAGCAAAAGAAGCTAGACGTATTGGCCAATGATTTATTGTTAGATGCTTTGGCAAAAAATACTCATTGCGCAGGGGTTGCTTCAGAGGAGCTTGATGATGCGACTCCCGCCAATGCCGATGGCAGCCTCTTGGTCTTGTTCGATCCTCTAGATGGTTCATCAAATATCGATATTAATATGGCGGTTGGCACTATTTTCTCTATTCTCCCCTACCAGCGCCAAGGTCAACTCAGTGAAAATAGCGACTTCTTACAAGCGGGCAATCAGCAGCTAGCAGCTGGCTATTTATTATATGGCACCTCCACTGTACTAGCGCTGACCATCGCAAATAACGTCGTTATGTTTAGCTTAGATCCCGACACTAATGACTATATACTGATTGAAGACAATGTCCAAATCAATGCCGATACCAGTGAATATGCTATCAATGCCTCAAACTATCGCTATTGGCGCGCACCGATGCAGCAGTATATCGATGAATTAATCGCTGGCGAAGCTGGTGTGCGTGGTCGCGACTTCAATACCCGCTGGGTTGCCGCCATGGTTGGTGACGTGCACCGTATCTTATGTCGCGGTGGTCTCTTCACTTATCCATTTGACACCAAGTATGCCAATAAAGCAGGCAAATTGCGCTTAATGTACGAAGCTAACCCGATGAGTTTATTGATTGAGCGGGCGGGTGGCGGTGCAACGGATGCGGTTAATCGCATTCTGGATATTGAACCGACAGATATTCATCAGCGTGTCCCAGTGGTACTTGGTAGCAAAAACGAAGTGGCCTACATTAAAGACTTACATGTAAAGCATGCTGGTCAATAAATTAGCCGAATCAATCTGATAGCCATCAGTACAAACTTTATTAATTATATGGTTTTATACTGATGGTTCAAATTCTCTATATTTTTTAAGCGATCCATTATGGTAGCAAATCCCACCGAGCTGATTACCTCAGATAAGAATACGACGGTCAAGCTGGTAAAGGCACTATTGGCGCAGGCACGCCAGCGTAAAAAACAAGGTCAGACTGTCATTGAAGGGATTCATCTCATTGATGCGGCTCTGCGTAGTGACTACCCGTTTACCCAAATTTTGCTAGCCGAATCTGCCCATAATAACTCTGAGGTTCAGCAGGTTTTAACTCGTCTGCCGACTTATACGCCTATCTTAACGTTATCAGACTCGCTATATGAGAGTATTCGTAGCTTGGGTACGGGTATCGACATCATGGCGCTTATCAATATACCAATCCATGGCTTAACGATAATTAATGATGATTGCCTGATCCTTAATGATGTCCAGGATAGTGGTAATGTTGGTACTTTACTACGCACTGCAGCAGCAGTTGGCATCAAGAACATACTCTGTACCGATGCCACAGCACAAGCATGGTCTCCTAAGACGCTAAGAGCAGGTATGGGTGCGCAGTTTGCCCTAACTATCTATGAAGGTCTCAGCGTGCAAGATATATTAGATTATGTCCAAGTACCCCTATTAGCAACCAGCTCACATACCGATACAGTAATTTACCAACATGACTTAAAAGAACCAATCGCTTGGATTCTGGGTCATGAGGGACAAGGCGTTTGTGATGAACTGATGCAGTGTGCCACCCCTATTGCTCTACCACAGCCTAATGGTCAAGAAAGCCTCAATGTCGCCATTGCAGGCTCATTATGTCTATATGAGACGTTGCGTCAAAGGAAGTACTGTTAACCTTAATTTTGATTGTATGAAGAAATATTAACCAAAAAATAGCTGAATAACTACATATGGTTATCCAGCTATTTTTTTGGTTTTAGAACAATATTCTATCCCTTTTACCGATAGAACTGTCCGTTGATGCTGTTCTTGATACGAATACAAACTAGCCTATATAAGGGTTAGTACGTAACCACTTAGTAGCCAAGTACTTTGTACCTTTTATCACTGGCATACCAGCGTGCAGACTTAAAGGTTCAACACTACCATCAAACTTAGTGTTAGCAAAATATAAAGCCATGCCCTTTTTGGGTCGCACCTCAAGATTTACTTTAGGAAAACTGGTACCACCCCCAGCTTCTACAACTGGTTCTGGCATGATGCGCGGCAAAAGTGCCATCAGTAGGACTGACGACTCTGGATTCCTTCATTTTACCTTCAGTGCTTTTTATAAGTTGGTCACATTCTTGATGACTCAAAAAACTCTCTATGACAGCCACAAAAGGGGGATGAAAAGTTGATGCCAACTTGACCGTCTTATCTGGCAATTCTATCGAATTGTGAGTCATGTCTATGTAGGGAATATTGATAACATCCGACTGTTGTGACATTAACTCGTAAGCAGCACTGTAAAACCCTCTTTCAAAGAGAGTACTGATAATCTTATTAGGGGGTACGCCGCGCTCGATGTTTTCTGCAATCCACTGTTGCCAAGTGGGTTCTAGCTGTAAAATTGCGTTCATGTTTACTCCTTGTAATCTTATCCCTGAAAGTTTTAGACAAATAATAGTATCGCACATTCGTTTGTTTAACTAAACCAATCTCCTAATAGAACGTGCCCTCATTTTAAAAATGCTGAGAAAAATGAAAAAAAATAGCAACCAAACAAGGAAAATAGCGCAGATAATATCGAGATATTGGCCATAGATTGATAAGTTTAGATAAGATTTTTAGACTTTAACGCAGTTATAAAAAAAGCCCTCGAACCAAACTGGTCGAGGGCTTTATAAATCAGTGTATATTAGTAGCGTAGCGAACCATCAATAATAGTTTGAAACGCTCTATTATCAGCTGTTCAGCAAAAATCATTAAACCTTGCTGGTCAGCTCAGGCAACGCTGTAAACAAATCAGCTTCTAAGAAGTAATCAGCAACGCTTGCGATAGGCGCTTCTGGGTCATTGTTGATAGCAACGATGATTTTAGAGTCTTTCATACCAGCCAAATGCTGAATAGCACCTGAGATACCAGCAGCGATATATAAATCTGGTGCAACGATTTTACCCGTTTGACCGACCTGCATATCGTTTGGTACATAGCCTGCATCAACAGCAGCACGTGATGCACCAACCGCTGCGCCTAATTTGTCCGCTAATGGCTCAATGTACTTGGTGAAGTTTTCGCCATTGGCCAATGCACGGCCACCAGAAACAACGATGCTTGCTGAGGTCAATTCAGGACGGTCAGATTTCGCCATTTCTTCATTCACAAAGCTTGCTTTACCAGACTCTTGCACGTTGTCAATCGTTTCGACGGTGGCTGAACCACCTTCGCTCGCGACTGGATCAAACGCGGTCGTACGTACCGTCAATACCACTTTATCTTCTGATGTTTTAACAGTCGCTGTTGCGTTGCCTGCATAGATAGGACGCTCAAAAGTTTGCGCATCTACGACAGCAGAGATTTCTGACAACATGCTCACATCAAGTAATGCTGCAACACGTGGCATGAAGTTTTTGCCAGTCGTTGTAGCAGGTGCAATGATATGGCTGTAATCACCAGCAATATCAGCAACCAATAGCGCTATGTTACCAGCCAATTGATGCTCATAAGCTGCATTGTCAGCCAATAGTACTTTAGCCACGCCTTCAGCTTTTGCTGCTTGATCAGCCACTGCTTGCGCACCACTACCGGCGACCAATACATGGACATCACTACCCATTTGTTTAGCAGCAGCGATAGTGTTTAAAGTTGCCTTTTTTAGACTGGCATTGTCATGTTCTGCATATACCAAAATTGCCATTATTTTTATCCTTTATTTGTTCGTATCATCTATTCATGTGGTCATCTGTTCATAAAATTATGCATACGCTTAGCTTTAAAATACACGAGCAGCGTCATGATAATTTTACACAGAATACGCTATAACAAAGTACTAGATTACTTTTGCTTCGTTTCTTAGCTTATCGACCAATTCATCAACTGACTTAACTGTAATACCAGCTTTACGTTCAGCAGGTGGCACAACTTTAATAATTTCTTGCTTAGAAGCCATATCAACACCAAAATCAGCTGGCGTTTTTTCATCAAGTGGCTTTTTCTTCGCTTTCATGATGTTAGGCAGTTTGGCATAACGTGGCTCATTCAAGCGCAAATCAGTGGTAATCACTGCTGGCAAGTCAAGTGCAAGCGTTTGTAAACCACCATCGATTTCACGTGTGACGTTGACTTTATCGCCTTCAACTTTCACTTCTGAGGCAAACGTACCCTGACCAATACCCATCAATGCGGCTAGCATCTGACCAGTTTGGTTGTTGTCGTCATCAATCGCTTGCTTACCCAATAGGATAATATCTGTAGATTCAGACTCAGCAATGCTTTTCAGAATCTTAGCGATTTGCAGTGGATAAGGCTTGGCGTCAGTCAATACTAAAACACCACGATCAGCACCCAATGCTAGCGCTGCACGGATTTGCTCTTGTGACTCTTTTGGACCAATAGACGCAACAATGATTTCGTCAATCACACCCGCTTCTTTTAGACGAACGGCTTCTTCTACTGCAATTTCATCAAAAGGGTTGATTGACATCTTGGTGTTAGATAGATCCACGCCAGAGTTATCAGCTTTTACACGAACTTTTACGTTATAATCAATGACACGCTTGACCGCTACTAATGCTTTCATACGTTCCTCGTTTATTAATGTTATGAATTAAAAAATTGTCAGTTAAGAACCAAAGGTTCATCTTTTAAACTGTGGTTCAAATCGTCGTTCAAAATGCTACTTAAGGTCGTTACTGCCTCAACAGCAAATTAATATTCAAGAATGCCAAAACAATACCAAAGGGTATCGGTCTGCTATTCTCTACTCATCAAATCTGTTAAAGCTAAGCCAACCGTTATTATCAGACCTATCTATCTTGCGCGAGCAGCGCCTTAAGGTCAAGGAAGTGCCGTGAATAATGCGTCATAAATTTGTCACTATTTTTTAAAAAATAGTTTATAGACCTATTATTTCACGGTTTTATCCTAATAAGGTGCTTAACCTTTTGCCCTTTATAGCATTATCAACGCCTTATTTATTTAACGTTTTGTTATTATTACTCACGTTAAAGCTTTTTACGTCCAAAATATCTTATGAAAGGCTGTTATCAGGCTTAATTAATAAATGACTGTCACGAATATCATCAAACAGCGACCAGTCAGGAGGGGTGTTATCATTTTTAATGACACTCATGTCCCCTGTTGTTTCCATAATTACTGCAAAGACTTCGCTCTTAGATTTGAGTCCATTTTTGCGTAGTACTTCTTGCACATCACTGGTGCTCAGGTTTGCTTCTTTTAAATTATCCGAAAAATATTCCCCATGCGCCATCAATATGATGGCCTGATTGTCAATCAAGGATTTCAACGGTTTGACTTTACGTCTGATAATTGAGATAACCCCTTGAATCACAAATAGCACAGCAACGGCGAACAAGCCTTGTAACAAAGACGGACTATCAGACAATACTGTTGAGGCCAGTATGCTACCAATACCAACTGTCATGGCAAAATCATGGCTCGAGAGCTTAGAAAAACTTCGTAGCCCCATTAATCGTGTAAATAGCATTAAGCCTAAATAAAACCCAAGCGCTGATAATGAAATACCCAGCACTTGCTGCCACTCAATCGAAAACCATGTCTGCCACTTCATAAAATACCCTCTTTCCTGCATTTTTATTACGTAAATACGTTACATTATCTGGAATCATCGACTGCTTAAACTGCTAATATTTAACGACTATTAGGGTCTGTTGAATATTTAAATGTGGCACTGGCAGTGGCTATTTTTTAGACAATACGCAGTGAAATTTTTGACGCCTAGTCATTCTAGGTTAGATAATTTCACCATGTATTGGCAAAAAATAGCCCTGCCCTGAAAGGCTGATACTAAAATCACCCCAAACGTTGTTGTAAACCTAGCTAAGGTCTCGACATTATCGTCGGTTTACGCCTAGTTTGGGACGATTTTAGCAATCAGCAGTCCTAATATTTGAATGTTCAACAGACCCTATTTTCGATGTGAAATAAATGGTATAAAAAAAGCAACCTGATGAGAGGTTGCTTTTTTTTAAAGTCTAAACAGTATTTTTATTTTTTTAACAAACAAAGAAATCTGTACATCTTATTAAGATTAACATTGCCGAGAATACTGTTAACAGTGATACTCAACAGCCGTTAAAATTAGATGGCTTCGATTTGCTCAGCTTGTGGGCCTTTTTTGCCATCACCTAAGATGAAAGATACTTTTTGGCCTTCAGCTAGGGTTTTGAAACCGCCACCTTGGATAGCGCTGTAGTGAGCGAATACGTCTTGTCCGCCATTGTCTTGAGCGATAAAACCAAAACCTTTAGCTTCATTAAACCACTTTACAGTGCCTTCAACTTTATCTGACATAAATTTTCCTGACTCTTTAACTGTTGGCGAGACGTGTGTCATCACCGATTAATTGATATATACCCTAGATTTTTTGCTGAATGCGACGGCTCAAACTCATAATATATCAAGAAGATAACTTATGGTTTTTGCCTCAAATCCATTGAGTACAGCTTGATTATAACAGTTTTTTTTGACTGCAACATATTAAATTGCAGAGTTTTGTAAACAATATAAGAACCCTTCAATAACCTTTTGTCACCATATTTTGATGGCTTGTTATCTCATATAGACCCTGTTTATTACTTTCAATTTCAATATTCTTGTTATATATATTCAATAATAAAAATTAAGTCTCCCTATCTTTTGCGCACATTTATTGGGTCAAGGGTAGCCAAGGCGAGGTTAGCACCAGTAAGCAAAGGGCAAAAAATATTAAAGAAAACGATTGGCTATACGCGATATATTTAGTTGGTATGACCAAATCTTTGGGTGAGTCTGGGATACCTTTACGCTTTAACAATCTGGTGCCGTAAACCCAACCAAACACCGTATAAATCCCGTATGCGGCAGGCACTGCAACCGCCAAAGGCGTTAGATCGATCACATATAACATTACCACAGAGATAAAAAACCATGAAGTGTCTAGCAGTGAGCTGATTTGAAAAAACTTAGATTGTGGCAGCTTGCCATCGGTGCCTTTGAGCATCTCACCTTCGATCCAAATCAAAACAGCCACGACAGCACTAAGAGTAATATACACGAATTGCGGCGTTAGCCAGTCTGGAAAAGATATTTGCACAACATACAACCTGTAATCTATGGAAAAAATAAGAAGAGAAATAGTCACCGACATAGTCAGGTAACTGAACCGACGCTTGCCTACATTGGGTGTGGGTTACTGGTTTTCAACCGCTATAATGAGTGAAAGGTAATATCGAACCATCACGCACTGCTGATAGCAATAAAAACCCCGTGCTATCACTTGATAACACGGGGTCTGTTAAGACTTATTAAGCCTTACCATCATAAGTATTGACTTAGTTTTTGTCTTTATCGATGATTTTGTTGCCGCCAATCCAAGGCATCATGCCGCGCAATTTAGCACCAGTCACTTCGATTTGATGCTCAGCGTTGTTACGACGACGAGCCGTCATTGATGGATAGTTGGTTGCGCCTTCACTGATGAACATTTTTGCGTATTCGCCAGATTGGATGCGTTTTAGCGCATTACGCATAGCTTCACGTGATTGCTCATTGATGACTTCAGGACCAGTCACATATTCGCCATATTCAGCGTTGTTACTGATTGAGTAGTTCATGTCAGCGATACCGCCTTCATACATGAGGTCTACGATAAGCTTAAGCTCGTGCAAACACTCAAAGTAAGCCATTTCTGGCGCATAGCCCGCTTCTGTTAGCGTTTCAAAACCCATTTTTACTAGCTCAACAGCACCACCACAAAGAACGGCCTGCTCGCCAAATAGATCGGTTTCAGTTTCATCTTTGAACGTGGTTTCGATGATACCTGAACGACCACCACCAACACCAGCTGCGTAAGACAAAGCTAATTGCTTGGCTTGACCTGAAGCATCTTGATAGATAGCGATCAAATCTGGAATACCGCCGCCTTTGGTGAATTCGTTACGAACGGTGTGACCAGGTGCTTTAGGCGCAACCATGATAACGTTAAGATCGCTGCGAGGAACGACTTGGTTATAATGAATCGCGAAACCATGAGCAAAAGCTAACGTAGCCCCTTCTTTGATGTTAGGCTCAATCTCGTTGTTATAAAGCTCTTTTTGGAACTCATCAGGGGTCAAAATCATAACCACGTCAGCAGCTTTAACTGCATCAGCCACTTCAGCAACTTTTAGACCAGCGTTTTCCGCCTTTTTCCATGAGCTTGAGTTCGCGCGTAGACCAACAGTCACATCGACGTCTGAATCTTGTAGGTTAAGTGCGTGTGCATGGCCTTGTGAACCGTAACCAATAATCGCAACTTTTTTGCCTTGGATAATCGATAGATCGCAATCTTTATCATAATAAACGTTCATAAATAGAGTCCTTTTCCTCAATCATGGCGTGCCATGGATAGTAAACGCTTATGCAGTAGCCATTATCGTAAAATGGTCACTAACATAAGCGTTATGTTAATGGTAGATAGATTATAACTAAAATGATTTTGATTAACTATTCAGTTGCTCAGCCACTAAGCGTATTAAATACTCAGTGTTTTTTCTCCACGTGCAATACCAATCACACCCGAACGTACCACTTCTAAGACACGTTCTCGGCCGATAGTATCGATAAAACCATCCAGCTTAGCCGTATCGCCAACGATCTGAATCGTATAGAGATTGGCATTGACGTCAACAATTTGTGCACGGAAAATATCTGCGCTGCGTTTGATCTCTTCACGTACGCTACCCGTTGCGCGAACTTTGACTAGCATTAACTCACGCTCAACGTGAACGGTGTCTGATAGATTAAGCACTTTAACCACTTCAATCAATTTATGCAATTGCTTGGTGATCTGCTCAATTCTTTCAGGGGAAGTAATGGTGGTTAACGTCAGACGCGAAATACTCGGATCTTCTGTTGGGGCGACGTTTAAGGTTTCGATATTATAGCCACGTTGTGAGAACAAGCCGACTAACCGCGACAACGAACCCGCTTCGTTTTCCATCAATACCGAAATCAGATGTTGTTGTTGCATTAGGTACGCTCCCCTTTGGTTAACCACATATCACGCATCGTCTGTCCAGCGATTTGCATTGGATATACATGCTCATTACGATCGACATAAACGTCAATAAATACCAGCTTGTCTTTCATTGCCATGGCTTCTGCAATCTGTGCTTCCATGGTGGTAGGATCAGTAATCTTGATACCAACATGACCATAACTTTCAGCTAGCTTGACAAAGTCTGGTAATGAATTCATATAAGATGACGCATGACGACCCTCATACAGCATGTCTTGCCACTGTTTCACCATACCCAACTGCGCGTTATTTAGGTTCAATATTTTGACCGGTAGATTGTACTGTAAGCACGTCGATAGCTCTTGGATATTCATCTGAATAGAGCCTTCGCCAGTAATACAAACCACATCGCGATCTGGATTGGCAAGTTTGGCTGCCATCGCATACGGTAAGCCAACACCCATCGTACCTAAACCACCCGAATTGAGCCATTGACCCGGCTCTAAATAGGTGTAGTAAAGCGCGGCAAACATCTGATGCTGACCAACGTCACTGGTGATAATAGCGTTGCTGTTGGTCACTTTATCTAGTGCTTGAACGACCGCTTGGGGCTTGATGCCATTGTCAGTGTTGGTGTCATAACGCAGACCATGACGCTTACGCCATTCATTAATCTGTGCCCACCAGTCTAGTAAGGCATGCTGCTCCAACTCTTTATCTTCGCCGATAATTTCCAACATATCTGTAAGTACTGATTTTACGTCACCAACGATAGGAATATGGGCAAAAATAGTCTTGGAGATAGAAGCTGGATCGATATCGATATGAATGATGGTCGCATTCGGGCAGAATTTTTTGACATTATTAGTGACACGGTCATCAAAACGCGCACCCACTGCCAAAATAACATCTGCATGATGCATGCTCATGTTGGCTTCATAAGTACCATGCATACCAAGCATGCCCAAGAACTGACGATCAGAGCCAGGGAATGTTCCCAAACCCATTAGCGTATTGGTCACTGGCAAGTTTAGACGATGTGCAAGTTCGGTCAGCTCTTTGTGGGCTTTACTCCAAATCACGCCACCGCCCGCATAGATAACAGGACGCTGCGCTGATAATAAGGTCTCAACCGCTTTTTTAATTTGGCCGCCATGCCCTTTCACTGAAGGCTGGTACGAACGTATAAACACCTCATCTGGGTACTCGTAGGCATATTTTTCGCTAGGCGCGGTCATATCTTTTGGTACGTCAATGACGACAGGACCTGGACGACCAGACTGCGCAATAAAAAAGGCTTTTTTGACAATCATTGGGATTTCGCTAGCATGGCGTACTTGAAAGCTATGCTTCACGATAGGACGAGAGACCCCGATCATATCGGTTTCTTGGAACGCATCTTCACCGATTAAACTGCTTGGCACCTGACCTGAAATTACGACCATCGGCACTGAGTCCATGAAGGCGGTGGCAATAGCGGTTACTGTATTGGTAGCACCAGGACCTGACGTGGCCAGCACGACACCTGTGTTGCCGGTCACTCGCGAATAAGCATCAGCCATATGGCCAGCTGCTTGCTCATGACGCACTAAAATATGTTCGATGTTGTCTTGCTGAAACAACGCGTCATAAATGTGCAGCACTGCGCCGCCTGGATAGCCAAAAATATATTTGACACCCTCATCCGTCAGCGATTGCACCAGCATCTCAGCACCAGATAGCATCACAGGCTGCTTGCTACCTTCGGCAAGACGTTGTTGCTTTTCTTCAAAATTTTTGGCGGCATTACCTGTTTGGGTATGTCCCGTCATATTCGGACTTTGCGTGGTTTGCGTCACTGTCATCACCTTTTTTTGCGGCGAGAATTTGCGTTATTTTATAAAAGAAAACAACCACGTTTGGGCGTTATTTTAAGTCTTATAAAAATGATTGCCAATCCTTGTCCATATCAAGAATGTGTGCCCACTATATTTAAGTAATTGCATTGTACAACGCAAGAGAATACTCAAACATAGCAATGTATTTGGGGTCAGTTTTGTGACAGGAGTTTATCGATATACTATGACAAGATGCGAGTGCATCTATAAAAGAGGCTTATTACTTATGAGCGATAGTGTTTATAAAAGAGGCGCTGCTATAGCTAAAGTCATAAAATAATTCTAATAGCCAATACTATTTCATAAGATCATCCGATCTTATAATAAGCTAATAAAAAATATCATAACCGAATATTGTCTTGCATTTAATGCAAGCAATACAACCGCAAAAATCCACACTTAGCGTATTTCAAATAATAAGTTTATCTTAGTCATTGTAGACAGATAAGTCCGGAGACAACATATACAGTTATTAATAATAATCGCTATGATCATCATTTTTGCCATATCATTATCACAAAGAAAATAAAACGACGTAAGCTACCGATAAGTAACCCGTAGTTCTCATTCTCAAGTGCCACGGCAATATCATAAAAGCCGCTCACTGACCAATCAACTGCTATTATATTCAATGGTTTGAGTCCTATTGTCAAGAAAAACTTCTAAAACCCACCCCTAACTATTAGTTATTAAATAATGTACATTCATAAGCATTATTTGCTAAAATCAAACGCTACTGTATTCATATTGTTATTTATCAATGTAAATACTACCCTTAAATAAATGTCTACCTTCATTTTTTACCCCTTAAGAGGATTGCTACTATGGCATACACGTCTACCATACATACCCCTGCCAAGCTGCTTATCAGTATCAGTACTGCGTGTATGATAATGCTGTCAATGAATGCCAGTCATGCTATCCAAGTGTATAAATCGATTGGTACGCATGGCGAAGTGAAGTACAGCCAGCACTCGCCGCAAGAGGGCAGAAATATTGAAGTCATCGAGTTTCGTAGTGACGGTAGACAGAATAATGCAGGCCAGTTAGCAGGAAAGACAGAGGCTAACCAAAACACGCCTACTCAAAGTGCAGAAGAACAGCGGGTGGCCCAACTAGAAGCACGTATCAAGGATCAAGAAGCGCAAGCCAATGCGCAGCGTTGCCAATCACTACGCAATAACTTGACCAATCTAAACGTTGGCGGGCGTATCTATGAGATGGATAGTGATGGCAAACGTGAATACTTAGATGGTCGCGAAATCGAGCTTAAGCGTGAGCGCGTGCAACAAGCCATCACTCAGTATTGTAATGGCTCTACGACCTAGTTTTTATTTAATACGGCACACTACCCTACTTAATTTTTATTGGTAATCAATTGCATGACATGACGAACGGCTGCTGGCATATCTTGCGCTTGTAGCCCGCGCTGTCCAATCAGTAGTGAGCTATTATGCTGGTAATGGTCAGTATCATTCACCAAAGCGTCTCCTGCTAGCGCATGCAGAAGAACCGCTTGGTGCAAGCAGCGCGCTTCGTCTTCTAGATCTTGTTGTGCCAACAGCCCAGCAATCACCCCAGACAATACATCGCCCATGCCAGCGCTTGCCATACCTGCATTACCCAAGCCGCAAACATAAACATGCGCTTGCGAACCCTTCTGCTCTAATATGCTTTGCTCCAGTACCAATGAACCTGCGCCCTTTAGCACCCAATCACCGCCATAAGTGTTAGCACATTGTTTTATAGCTGCCAATCGATCATCTTCTACAATACTAACTTTCTTATCAAGCAATCTAGCCGCTTCACCGCTATGCGGTGTCAAACAAACCTGATGATCTATACTGTGTTGTCGCAGCTGAGCGATGAGTTCGTGCTCCTGACTCTCCATCTGTAACGATGCCAGATGATAAAGGCCGTCAGCATCAATGACCAGTGGCTTCTTCTCTGTTATGGCAGCCTGAACATAATGAATGAAAAGTGCTTGTGCCTTTTCATCACGTCCCAGTCCCATACCAATGGTAACGACGCTAGCTTCCTTAATTAATTTCCTCACCCCTTCTTTATCATGCAAATCGATTGTCATTGCATCTGGTAATGATGTTAATAGGGCGCCATGAAAGGCGTCGTGACAAGCCACAGTAATTTTGCCCGCACCGGTCGCCATGACACTGCTAGCAGATAGAATGGCTGCGCCGCCCATACCTTGTGAGCCATTAATTCGATTACCACCAATGACCAAGACGTGACCATAGCTACCTTTGTAGCTGTTCTGTCGACGAGTATTTAAAGCATGAGCCACAGTTACCAGTGTGGCGGCTGAGTTGCTGAGCTGAGTCGGTATTAACGGTATATCAATCACTTTTCCGCTATAGTCCATACCATCTTTGGTATGTAAGCCAAATTTACGAGCAATCAAACACAACGTTACGTCAGCATGTATAGCAATACGCTCAAATACTTGACCAGTAGAAGCCACTAAGCCACTCGGGATATCAACGGCAATTGCTAAAGCATCATTTAGTTGCGTTATCTTGTTAAAGGCGCTAATAGCCTGCTCATAAACACCTTCAGGTGCACGGTCAAGTCCAATACCAAACAATGCATCGATATAAATATCAGCTGGCGAGTCCGTTTCTCTTATCTCACTTTGACTGGCCCTACTATCCTCAAAGCGTTGGTAAGGCACCTTGGCAGATAGGGCTATTTGTTGCGCTTGCTTAGCATCAGATACAACGTCGTGCTTGTCTGCTTTGTTAAAGGCATTCATTAGATTGTCTGTTTCCAGATCATCGGCAGTATAACCGACTGTGAGGAGTTGTACTTGCCAGCCTGCCTGTTGCAGATAGTAGGCAATAAGCCAACCATCACCGCCATTGTTGCCCTTTCCTACCCAGATACTCGCTCGTTGCTGACAACTATTACGTCGATAAACTTTATGATCAGCTGAGGCACGAGCTTGGAGATATTTTTGCTCATAGAGCCGCTCGATATGCTGCGCCATTTGCCAAGCTGCTTGCTTCATCAGTCCTAAGCTATCATAACCCTCTGCAAACCAAGCTTGCTCCATAGCGTAGACCTGCTCGCTGCTATAGAGCGCTATCGGTCTGGTTGTGTCTGCTAAGAATACTTTAGATTGAGCTTTCATAATGTCCTCTATTATTTTTATTGGTGTTTGATCATATTAAAACTTGCTGGTTACTCGCTTATCTCAGCTTAGCAAAAGCTCACTTTGACGTATGTATCAATATGAAATGTGAGTTTATTTGCTTTTATGCTTGCGCTCTTAGCTCACTGGCTTATCATATCGGTATTCACTCTA
This sequence comes from Psychrobacter sp. TB67, assembly GCF_000511065.1. NCBI lineage: Bacteria > Pseudomonadati > Pseudomonadota > Gammaproteobacteria > Moraxellales > Moraxellaceae > Psychrobacter > Psychrobacter sp. TB67. Next base: position 120,914 of record NZ_AYYA01000054.1, on the reverse strand, counting down.
TCACCTGCTATCACACATGAATAATCCTTCTAAAGCAAACTTGCCTATCTCTGCAACTCAGCAGATATCAGCTCAGCCTAACCCTGCGCCCGAAAAAAAAATTAATGTGAATAATAGCCCAACGTTTGCCACTACCGCAGAGGTAAAGCAATGGATTAAGGCCCAAGCACAGTCTTTAGGATTTGCCGACTGTGGCTTCTTATCCGTACATCATCCTTTATTTACTCAACAAATTGAACAATTGCAACGGTGGCTGGATAAAGGTTATGAAGGCCAATTGCAGTTTATGCATAACAATCACCACCTACGTGCGCATCCTGCCCAACTGGTAGAAGGGGCAAAAACCATCATCAGCGTGCGTATGGATTATCTCACTCAGACACCCACTCCGCGGGCAGTCACTGATAACGATCATCCCAACCAAGGTATCATTGCGCGCTATGCCAGAGGTCGCGATTACCATAAAACCATGCGCAGCCGTTTAAAGCAATTGGCTTTAAAGATAGAAGCGATGCTTGCCGAATGGCAGCATCTGGATATTGGGGCTGACTCGGAATTTATTTTTAGACCTTTTAGTGACTCTGCCCCTATCTTTGAGCGTCCTATTGCAGATGCAGCAGGGCTTGGCTGGACGGGCAAGCATACGCTACTGCTAAACAAACAAGCGGGCTCGTTCTTTGTGCTGGGTGAGTTGTTTATGAGTCTTGAGCTGCCAGATGATGAGCCAGTAAAAGAGCACTGCGGCAGTTGCAGCGCCTGTATTGACATCTGTCCAACCCAAGCGATTGTCGCCCCCTATGAGCTCAATGCTTCTGCCTGTATCTCTTATTTAACGATTGAGCATGATGGGGTGATTGATACCAAATATCGACGCGCAATTGGCAACCGTGTCTTTGGCTGTGATGACTGTCAGCTTATTTGTCCGTGGAATCGCTACGCCAACCTTACAACCGTAGAAGACTTTACACCACGGCATCAGCTTGATAACAGCAGTTTGCTTGAGCTATGGCAATGGCAAGAAGCAGAGTTTATGAAAAAAACTGAAGGCAGTCCCCTCAGGCGTACAGGCTATGTGAACTTTTTGCGCAATATCGCCATTGGACTTGGCAATGCTAACCCCAGTATAGAAATCGTCACTCACCTACGATCGAAGTTAGGCTTGCATAACGACATGCTGGATGAACATATTGATTGGGCACTTAGCGAACAAACTGAGAAATTGAATACTAGAGCGTGTCCTTAATTCAATAGATAAACCTCTAAATGGGCTAAATTTGCTCATGCTAGACACAAAAATGCCTCTTTAATAAGAGGCATTTTTATGTCTATTAAATATGCTAATGCTAATTAAACTTAAGCATTATGGATTAGGAGCTTTAACTGCATCATTACGGCTTAGGAATACGCAATACTTGACCAGGATAGATTTTGTCTGGGTCAGAAAGCATAGGCTTATTGGCTTCAAAGATTTTTGTATAATCACCCGCTGAACCATAAACTTCTTTAGCAATTTTAGAGAGGCTGTCACCAGATTTTACGGTATACATCGTAGATTCAGGGGCATCCTCTTCGATATCGATATTATCAATCACTTTAGCGACGTTCTGAACGTTACCAATAGCGATAATGGCTTTTTCACGGTCAGCCTGAGTTTTAGCATTACCACTGATTTCGGCAGTATCCGTCGAACCATTATATTTAATTTTTAGGTTACTAATATTGAGATTCTGCTGCTGAATGCGACGCAGCAAAATGTTGGCAACCGATTGCGCTGAAGGCTCGCCACTGGCGACTGGTGTACTAGCATCTGCTTTGGTTTCTGATTTAGCATCATGCTTGTCATCATCACGGTTAAAAATCTTATCACCGATGTCTTTTGCAAAACTAAACATACCCATATAATTGCTCCTTGAAGTATTTTTATTCATTATTAATCATTATTATTTTAACGATAATTTTTTAATTATTACCATCATTTGCTATTGCTAGCGTTCTGAGTATAGCAAAGATGTTCCATTTGAATAGTAAGAGTATGTTGAGTAATGTTAAATAAGCCCTGCTTATGTTAATGCTATATTGGCTTTGTTATGCTAAATGACAGTCATAAAAAAACCGCTTATCTATCAAGATAAACGGTAATGTAAAACTTGCTAAATGAATAGCGAATTATAGCTGGGCTTGTACGTAATCGATTGCTTTTTGGACTGTTGTCAATTCAGCTGAATCTTCGTCAGGAATAGTGATGCCAAAATCGCTTTCGAATGACATAACCAACTCAACTAAATCCAATGAATCAGCACCTAAATCTTCCATAAACGAAGCATCGTTATTGATGTCTTCAACGTTCATACCCAATTGCTCAGCTACTGCCGCTTTTACTCTTAGCTCGGTATCATTACTCATGTAGATTACTCCTTTATCATCTATTATTTTTAATAAACTGCGCTAGCGTGATAATTAAACGCTAGCGCCTAGTATATAAAATGGAATTTGCCAGATCAGCATTGCCGTCTGAGTACTCTATGACACGTTATACGTTTTGTCTAATGTCTAGTAAAGCCCTGCTATCATACAGGGCTTTGACGTAAAAGTATTCGTCATTATAACACCCTTTATTATAGTTTACACTCGTTCACACAGTTTTTTATTATAAGTATGTAACGCAGTTTAGCAAACTACATATACATGCCGCCGTTGACAGGAATAACCGCACCAGTGATATAGCTGGCTTCGTCACTGGCTAAGAAATGTACAGCAGCTGCGATGTCTTCTGGCTGACCGAGACGGCTAATTGGCACTGCGTCTAACATCGAGTTTAGTAGGCGCTCATCCAACTCATCAGTCATATCGGTCTCAATCAAACCGGGCGCCACACAGTTGATCGTGACTTGGCGTGAGCCAATCTCACGTGCCAGCGTACGGCTAAAACCTTCGACGCCCGCTTTGGTAGCAGCATAGTTAGATTGACCCGCATTACCCATCTGTGCGACCACAGAGGTGATATTAATAATACGACCACGGCGCGCTTTCATCATACCGCGTACCGCACGTTTACTCATGCGATAAACTGATGTCAAATTGGTATCAATCACATTTTCCCAATCTTCATCTTTCATACGCATTAACAAACCATCTTGGGTAATACCAGCATTATTGACCAATACTTGCACTGCACCATAGACGCTTTCGATCTCTTCAAATAGCTTATCAACCTGTGCGGTATCACGCACATCTAACACACGGCCAATACCACCACTATCATGTAGATAACCGTCAATGAGTTCAGCGCCTTTTTCAGTGGTCGCTGTGCCAATAACAAAATGTCCTTCTTTTGCAAAACGTTTGGCGACGGCCTTGCCAATACCACGACTGGCGCCAGTCACTAGAGTAATCGTACGGCTCATGATAATACCTCCATTAATTTATCAAGACGGGCGGGTTTGTCAGTAGGATAGCTGGTAATCGGTTGCGCTTGACGCTTGGCCAAATTACTCAGTACATTACCGCTGCCACACTCGATTAAAATATTAATTTGTTTATCAGCCAGCTCTTGCATGGTTTTCGACCACAGTACTGGCTCACTTAGCTGCTCGGTTAATGCCTGCTTGATACCCACGGCACTGCTTTCAACGCGCGCATGACGGTTTTGAATGACCGGAATCGTCGCTTGATCAAACTTAATGGCAGCTAAAGCTTCCGCTAAGGCACTACTCGCTGGCTCCATCAATGCACAATGCGATGGCACGCTTACTTTTAGCGGAATGGCTTTTTTGCCAGTATTTTGTACTTTATCAATAACAGCCGTAACGCCTGCCGCATTTCCTGAAACCACAACCTGTCCTGGGCTATTGAAATTTGCCGCGCCAACAACCGCCCCATCAACATGCTCGGTTGCCTGCTCACACAAGTTTTCCACGCGATGATCTTCTAGTCCCAACACTGCTGCCATCGCTGTATCGATACCTACTACGGCCTCTTGCATTAGTTGACCACGCGTATGTACCAATTTCACCGCATCAGCAAGCGATATCACTCCAGCGGCACAAAGGGCGCTGTACTCACCTAAAGAATGACCCGCCAGATAGCAAGGCGCTTTTTTGAATTTTGGTTGTAGAATGCGCCAAATAGCAATACTAGCTGTCAATAAGGCTGGCTGAGTATATTGCGTTTGGTTGAGCTTTTCTTCATCCTGACAAATTGCCCATAAGTCTTCACCAAGCGCAGCACTAGCTTCAGCGAAAGTATCACGAATCTCTGGATAAATTTCAGCAAGCTCGCTGGTCATCCCGAGGGCTTGTGAGCCTTGTCCGGGGAAAAGTATCGCAATGCGGGCTGGCTGTTTTTTTATCATATCGGGTACAGAGGCCATAACCAATATTCCTTATGTAATTGGAAACATCCCTAAAGAAAATGGGGAGTATTGTAGAATTAGAGGCAGTCTAGAGTTATATTTTTGATTGGAGCACTCAGACAGCTCAATATAGGTAAACTATACACTGACCACTACTATTATCATAGCTGATGGAAAAATGAGGCGTTGAAGTAAGATATCTTTTGGCGTTTAACTTTCGATAGTTTTTAGGCATACCAATTTATAAAAACCACTTATAAAAACGACAGGATAAAAATTTAATAGCAAAAAGCCAAGTTATCCCAACACCTAATAAAGGGTAGCGGAATAACTTGGCTTTCGTTAGCTCAAAATGTATTGCCTAATAATAGCAGTGCAAAAAATCGTAGAGTGCCATCAGCACTATCGTATCGTTGCATCACTGATTAAATAGTCAATCAATTAAGCGTCTTGACTGACCTTGAACAGCTGACGGCCACGGTAAAAACCATCTTTAGTCATGTGATGACGACGATGTTTTTCACCGGTGGTAGCATCTACGCTCAGCTCAGCCACTTCCATACGATGGTGTGAACGGCGCATGTCACGACGAGAACGGCTTTTACGACTTTTTTGAACAGCCATGATATAGCTCCTATACTTAAAAGGGATAAGCTTAAAATTCAGCTTTAGTCGATACTGACAGAGGCTATATAATCACAACAACCTAAGTCTTACGCATCATTAGTTAAATAGATTGCCACGTGCATTAAAATGCTAACTACGTCTAAAATCTATAGTCAATTTGCCTAGTCAGTTTTTATCTGCAAGTAACGTGTTGCTAGAATGCAATAAACGGGACATTATACGCATGTTTCATCGATTAATAAAGCCCTGCTTGCCACTCTTCTGCACAAAGCCGATAAAAGGTGTCCTAAATCCGCTAAATGCAGAACTTTACACTTATAGTTTGCCTTTTAACGACGCTAAAGCAGCAAAAGGATTCTCATTTTCTTCCTCTTCTGGTATTTCACCAAACTGCTCAACAGTCATTTCACAGTCATCATGCTTCGGCGCCATGGGTGTTTTAAGCAAAATCTCATCTTCAATCAGTTTCTTCAAAGGCAATAAACGCTCAGGCGATTGCTCAGTGACCACTTCATCAAGCAATAGATAATCTTGCTCTTCGTTAATTAGACGCACTTGGCTCTCATCATCGAGTAGAGCGATATCATAATCATCGGTCAAATTAATATCTACCGGCTGCAAGCAACGCTGACAAGTCAGCCATACATCACCTACTAATTTGAACGATAGGTGTAAGACATTGCTACGACGATATAGATTAATACTAAGCTGAATGTTTGCCTGTTCATGCTCGGTCGTCAATATAGCGGAAAGACGCTCAAAAGTAGCAGGGGCTATCTCCCCTTCCCATTCAAAGCCAGTGTCTTCCCATTTATTGAGGGAGATGTGTTCGGGCATGCTGGTCGATATCGGCGTTTGTATATTGTCAGCGTTAACCACTGACGGCTTACTATCTGGGGTGCTTGACATACGCGGCCTCATTCATCAAAAACGGTGTATAATATTGCCTGCCATACTAACGGAAAGCACCGAATAGCGCTAGCGCTAGTATGTTAAGATTTTTGGTACTAATTTTAGTGCTAGGGCATGTCTTCATTTCAGAAATGGTGGTAAAAATGAGATAAATTGCCGTCAAACAAGAAAAATAGCACAGATAATATCAGGACATTAACCAGCTATTTGACGATGTTTGGCAAGATTTAGCCATTTTTAACCCATTTAAATGACTATCGAGTGAATTGAAGACACGCTTTAGTTCTCAGTTTACGTCTATCTTTATATTGCCTATTACTCGCTTATATCTATAGAGCCCTAGTACTCTCTTTTGTCTTATTTGGTCACCCTTTTATTTATGATATCGCCTGCTACTAATCCTAATTTTTCTGAATTATGGTCGTCTATTGACAAAGATCTTCTGCTCCAGTGTCTGATGAATTTAGAAGATGAAGCGTTAAAATCCTGTTGTAGTACGTCAAAAACTAGCATACCCAATGATAAGACAAACGAAAACCTAAAAGAGTTGGCAGTGCAATGGCAAAATATCTCTAAGAGAGTTGACTCTACAGAAGATAGCGAACAAGCAGCGACTAGCTGGCTTATTGATCTATTTAATACCTTATTTGCCGAACAGCAAGTGATATTAGCTCGCGGTGATGGTGAACCAGAATACTTCCCTGCTCAAGACCAGCAGCCAGCACGAATTGAATTCGCGCATGGATTTTTTGCCAGTGCGCTGCATGAAATGAGCCATTGGTGTGTCGCTGGTAAAGAACGTAGAGGCTTAAGCGACTTTGGCTACTGGTATGCACCTGATGGACGTACGGCCGCTCAGCAGCAAGCGTTTGAGCGTGTAGAGATTAAACCACAAGCCCTTGAATGCTTATTCACTCTTGCCTGTGGCCGCCGCTTTCAAGTCTCTCAAGATAATTTGTTTGCCGACTTCGATACCAGCGGTAGCACTTTTGCTCGGGACGTTTATCTACAAGTTGAAGCTTATATTACTGACCCTCATACATTACCGCGGGATGCTAAAACTTTACTGTGCATATTACTGCAAGTTTGTAACGATAAATCAACCAGTACCTAGCCACTATAAATTTCTATACCTTCCCTTACGGGCATAATTCTAATCCGTTAACGATTTCCTACCCATCGTAACGCCTTGCCAATAAACTTATATGGGCTTTAGGCTATACTGTTAGATAAAGAGTTTCTATTTCAGTCTCAACAGTATGTTAAGTTGATAAAATTTTAATTTATTACTAAAGATATTTTAATAAAAATAATTGATCGACCATTCTAAAAGCCTATAACTCATAATTATAAAATAAGGAATTGTTATGCAAGTACTCTATATCCATCCAGAAAATCCGCAGCCACGTCTTATTGAGCAAGCCGCTGACTTATTGCGTAAGGATCAGTTGATTATCTATCCAACCGATACCAGCTATGCTTTTGGGTGTCGTCTAGGTGCCAAAGATGCGCTAGAAAAGCTCAAGCAAATACGCGCACTTGATGAAAAGCATCAATTTACCTTGCTATGTCGTGACCTAAGTGAGATTGCCAATTACGCTGCTGTAGACAATGTACAATTCAAACAGCTCAAGGCACACACCCCTGCCCCTATCACATTCATTTTAAATGCCACCAAAGATGTGCCGAAGAAGTTAGCACACGCGAAGAAAAAAACCATTGGTATCCGCGTACCGAGCAACCCTATCGCTCAAGCGCTTTTAGAAGCCATGGATGAGCCTATTTTAACCAGCTCATTAATATTACCGAATCGTGATGACATACTTGATGATCCATTCGAGATAGAAGATTTGTTAGGCAACCAAATAGATGGTCTCATTAATGCTGGTATCAAAACGACCAAACTTACCACTATCGTTGATATGACTAGCGGCAAACCTGAAGTTATCAGACAAGGCGCTGCCAACGTCGATTCATTACTGCTCTAATAAATGAATAATGTGATTAACCAAATTTAAGACATAAAAAAAAGCTCCAATTAATTGGAGCTTTTTTTATCTTACGAGTAGCGTATAAAATTAGTCGCGATCAACCAATTCTACATAAGCCATTGGCGCATTATCACCATCACGGTGACCGCATTTTACGATACGCAAATAACCACCTGGACGCGCTTGGTAACGAGGACCTAACGTGCCAAATAATTTGCCTACCATAGCTTTGCTACGCATACGGCTAAACGCTAAACGACGATTAGCAACGCTGTCTTCTTTAGCCATAGTGATTAATGGCTCGGCAACGCGACGTAACTCTTTTGCTTTTGGTAAAGTTGTTTTGATCAGTTCATGCTCAAATAATGAGTTGGTCATGTTCTGAAACATTGCCTTACGATGACTGCCGGTACGACCCAGCTTGACTCCACTCTTACGATGGCGCATAGTCAAAAATCCTTAAAGTTTAACGGCTACGATAAGAAAAGCGATCATCAACACGTAAATCAGCTGGTGGCCAGTTATCTAGGCGCATACCAAGCTCCAAATCTTTAGACGCTAACACGTCCTTGATTTCCGTTAATGATTTCTTACCAAGATTTGGGGTTTTAAGTAGTTCAGTCTCTGAACGCTGTACCAAATCACCGATATAGTAAATGTTTTCAGCTTTCAAGCAGTTGGCTGAGCGAACCGTTAGTTCAAGATCGTCCACAGGGCGTAATAGCACCGGATCAACCTCTTCTTTTTCTTTCACAGGCTCAGGCGCTTCTTCAGCTTCTAGGTCAACAAAGATAGAAATCTGTTGTTGTAAAATAGTGGCTGCTTTACGAATTGCTTCTTCTGGATCTATAGTGCCATTAGTTTCAAGCTCAATGATAAGACGATCAAGATCAGTACGTTGTTCTACACGTGCGTTCTCAACCTGATAAGCAACACGAAGCACAGGACTAAAACTTGCATCAAGTTTTAAGCGGCCAATTGCTTTCGTATCACCATCTTCACGGCGCTGGTTTGCTGGCTCATATCCACGACCCATTACTACACGCAAACTCATCTTAAGATGACCACGGTCGCTTAATGTACCTAATACCAATTCTGGATTGATAATATCTACATTATGCGGTAACGCGATGTCTGCGGCAGTAATAGTGCCTGGACCTTGTTTATCCAAGGTCAAAAATACTTCATTTTGGTCATGAAGCGTGATGGCCAGGCCTTTTAAGTTCAAAAGCAGGTCAAGCACGTCTTCTTGCAATCCTTCAAGCGTTGAGTATTCATGGTCAACACCATCAATCTCAGCTTCAATGACTGCAGCACCAGGTAATGAAGATAACAAGATGCGACGTAAGGCATTACCTAGGGTATGCCCAAAGCCGCGTTCTAACGGTTCGAGCGTGACTTTCGCAATCGTTTCGTTAACCGTGTCCACGTTAATGGCATTCGGCGTTAGAAACTCAGTTGCATTTAGCATCATGATGTCACCTCGATTTATTTAACTGGTTTAATTAACGCTATTTAATCAATGTTATTATTATAACATTGATTAATACGTCAGTTATTTAGAGTATAGCTCAACGATCAAGCTTTCGTTGATTTCAGCAGGTAGATCAATACGATCAGGTGCTTGTTTAAAAGTACCTTGTAGTTTGCTGTGATCAACATCTAGCCATTCTGGAATACCACGTTGTGTCGCCAGTTCAATAGCGTTTTTGATACGTAGTTGTTCGCGAGACTTCTCTTGGATAGCGATGACATCACCATCTTGTAGCTGAATTGATGGAATGTTCACACGAACAAACTCATCACGGCCAGCTTTTTTTACCATAACAGTACGATGACTGACTAGCTGACGTGCTTCAGCGCGCGTTGAGCCAAAGCCCATGCGATATACCACGTTATCTAGACGACTCTCAAGCATTGCTAGTAGGTTTTCACCTGTAGCGCCACGCTTACGAGCAGCTTCTTTATAGTAGTTAGCGAACTGACGCTCAAGTACACCATAGATACGCTTAACTTTCTGCTTTTCACGCAGCTGTAGAGCATATTCTGAGGTCTTGTTACGGCTTACACCATGTTGACCTGGTGGACGACCAGCTTTCTTAGTTTTAACGTCGTATGGTTTAACGCCAGACTTAAGACCTAAGTCCGTACCTTCACGACGTGATAATTTTAGTTTTGGTCCAATATAGCGGGCCATTGTTATGTCTCCTATAAGCTTTTGGGATAAAAAGCTTCGTCTTTAATATTAGACGCGGCGCTTTTTCGGCGCACGGCAACCATTGTGTGGGATTGGGGTTACATCAGAGATGCTGTTGACTTTATAACCCAATGCACCTAGTGCTCTTACCGCAGACTCACGACCCGGTCCTGGTCCTTTGACCAAAACGTCGATATTCTTAACACCATATTCTTGAGCCGCTTTACCAGCGACTTCAGCTGCAACCTGCGCTGCAAATGGTGTAGATTTACGTGAACCACGGAAGCCTTGTCCACCTGAAGTGGCCCAAGCCAATGCATTACCCTGACGATCGGTAATCGTAACAATGGTGTTATTAAAAGACGCATGGATATGGGCTATGCCCTCCGATACTGAACGACGAGCCACCTTTTTGCGACTGCGAGTGTCTTTTGCCATCTTTTAGCTTCCTAAGTTAATTATCTTTTGAGAGGGCGTGTCGGACCCTTACGAGTACGAGCGTTATTCTTGGTGTTCTGACCTCTAACTGGTAGGTTACGACGATGGCGGATGCCACGGTAACAACCGAGATCAACTAAACGCTTGATATTCATTGACACTTCACGACGAAGATCACCTTCCGTCATGTAATTTGCAACTTGTGCACGGATAGCATCTAACTGTGTATCATCTAACTGACTGACTTTAGTAGTAGGGGCAATGCCAACTGCTTCTAAGATTTTCTGAGCAGTGGTACGGCCTACACCAAAGATGTAAGTTAATGAAATAACAGCATGCTTATTATCCGGAATGTTTACGCCGGCAATACGAGCCATTGATTTCTCTCCATTAAAGAAAAATAAGCTTTATTTATCAATAAGGCTTTAATTTTCAGATTTTTTGCTGTCAATACTAAAGCTTCTATAATTATTATCGCTGTTTTGACTTGTGAATAAGTCCGTTCATTGACGCTATTATAAAAGTTTTTGCATAAACTACGGCAAGTGGCGGATGATATCGCATCCGCCGTTGTTTTTCAAGTATTAATTTAACTAGTAGGTTGAGCGTGTTGCTTTACCCTACTCAAATATTAACCTTGACGTTGCTTGTGGCGCGGTTCTGCTGTACAAATAATATGTACACGGCCTTTACGGCGTACAACTTTACAGCTACCACAAATCTTTTTAACTGATGCTTGAACTTTCATAGCATACTCCTTTGAGATATCGTACCGCTCATTTAAGGTTGAGTGGGCGATTGAATTAACGTCTGATCATGATATTGATGGGTCATCAAATGCGCTTGAATTTGCGAGATGAAGTCCATTACCACAACCACCATAATCAGTAGCGACGTACCACCAAGTTGAAACGGTACACCAAACGATGACTGGACGACCATTGGCATTAAACAAATAACCGTAATATACATCGCGCCAATAAAGGTCAGTCGGTTTAATACATGATCGAGATAACGCTGAGTTTGTTGTCCTGGGCGAATACCTGGGATATACGCACCACTACGTTTAAGGTTTTCTGCCACTTCACGCGGACTAAATACCAAAGCCGTGTAGAAATAACAGAAGAAAATAATCATTGCACCGAACAGTACTAAATATAGCGGTTGCCCTGGGGACAATACCAATGCCATATTTTGCAATATTTTTTGTACAAAGGTAGGATCAGTTGATTGACCAACCCACTGCCCTAAACTTGCTGGAAATAACAATAGCGAACTGGCAAAAATGGCTGGGATAACCCCTGCCATGTTAAGCTTCAACGGCAAATGTGATTGCTGCTGCGCATAGATCTTACGACCTTGCTGTTGCTTCTGTGCATAGTTTACTGGTACACGTCGCTGCGCTCGTTCAATATAGACGATACCCGCGGTAACCGCGATACCTAGCAGTACAAAAATAAAGAGCACAATCAAGTTCATTTGACCTTGATTGACCTGTTCAATAGATTGCGAAATCATACCTGGCGTACCAGCCACAATACTGGCAAAAATCAGCATTGAAATACCATTACCTACACCACGCTCTGTAATCTGCTCACCAAGCCACATCAAGAACATAGCGCCTGCGACCAATGAAGTCACGGCTGGAATATAAAAAGTCAAACCAGAAGATAGGGTAAGATTTTGGCTGATTAAGCCAGCACACATTCCTAATGACTGTACTAGGGCTAAAGCAAGTGTCCCTTGACGGGTATACTTATTTAGCTTGCGTCGTCCTGCTTCACCTTCTTTTTTGAGGGCTTCAAGCGATGGCAACACTGCAGACATCATCTGTACGATAATAGATGCAGAGATATATGGCATGATGCCAAGTGCCATGATGGACATACGCTCTAGCGCACCACCTGAGAACATGTTAAACATGCTCAGAATGGTATTTTCGTTGCGCGAAAACAGATCAGCCAAATTAACGGGGTTAATACCCGGTACCGGAATGTGTGACCCTAAACGATAAACAATCAATGCGCCGATTAAGAATAATAAACGCGTCCATAGCTCATCATACTTACGTATAAAAGCAAATGGATTGAGCGGTATACCAGCCGATGACATTGATTGTTTTGACACGTTACTACTCCTCGATGCTACCACCAGCAGCTTCGATTGCTTGCTTAGCGCCTTTAGTCACTTTGATACCTTTAAAGGTATAAGCTTTGGTCACTTCGCCTGATAACATTACACGAGCACGCTTCATATCATGACGGATAAGGTTGGCAGCTTTAAGTGTTTCAATGCTGACAACATCGCCTTCAATTTTGTTCAATTCAGACAGACGAACTTCAGCAGTCGTCATTGCCATTCTACTGGTAAAACCAAATTTTGGTAGACGGCGATATAAAGGCATTTGACCACCTTCAAATCCTGAGCGTATGCTAGAACCTGAACGAGATTTCTGACCTTTTACACCACGACCACCAGTCTTACCAAGACCTGAACCGATACCACGACCACGACGTTGGGCAGTTTTCTTTGCGCCAACACCTGGTGATAATTCATTTAATCTAAGACCCATTACGCTTCCTCCACTTTTACCAAGTAGTTAACGCGATTGACCATACCACGAGTTGAAGGAGTATCTTCTACTACAACAGAATGATTAATACGGCGTAAACCCAATCCTTTCAAGCATGCTTTGTGGCTCTTTAGGCGATGGGCACCCGATTTCAATTGAGTGACTTTCATTTTTTTCATCGTAACTCACCTAGTCTAAGTTAACCCAAGATTTCGTCTACAGATTTACCACGTTTCGCTGCCATCTTCTCTGGAGTTGACATATCACGTAAACCGTTAAACGTAGCGCGAACCACGTTAGCAGTATTGGTAGAACCATAACATTTAGTCAAAACATCTTTGACACCAGCAACTTCTAACACAGCACGCATTGCGCCACCAGCGATTACGCCAGTACCTTCAGATGCAGGCTGCATGTAGACTTTACTAGCACCATGACGTGCTTTGATCGGATGATACAAAGTTGCATCGTTGAGCTCAACAGTAATCATATTGCGTTTAGCAGCTTCTAGTGCTTTTTGAATAGCAGCTGGCACTTCACGTGCTTTACCACGACCAAAGCCAACGCGGCCATTGCCATCGCCCACTACGGTTAACGCAGTGAAAGAGAAAATACGACCACCTTTAACTACTTTTGCAACGCGATCAACGGTAACTAAGCGTTCTACTAGACCGTCAGTCTGTTCATTTTTATCATTTTTATCATTTCTAGCCATGATTAAAACTCCAATCCGTTTTCGCGAGCCGCTTCAGCTAAAGCTTTTACTCGACCATGATATTTAAAACCACTACGGTCAAAGGCAACTTTAGTAATACCAGCTGCTTTTGCGCGTTCTGCGATTAATTGGCCTACAGACGTCGCTGCATCAGCATTACCAGTCGCGCCTGAACGCAAGCTGCTGTCTAAGGTAGATGCCTGAGCAATCACTTCACCACCGTTCGGAGAGATAATCTGGGCATAAATATGTTTCGGCGTACGGTTAACCGTTAGACGATGTGCGCCTAAATGACGGATATGTGCGCGGGTTTTCTTTGCTCGACGTAGACGAGCTGCTTTTTTATCAAACATTTCAACTCACCTTATTTTTTCTTGGCTTCTTTGCGAATCACATGCTCGTCACTATAACGAATACCTTTACCTTTATAAGGCTCTGGTGGACGGAAAGCGCGGATATTAGCCGCTGCTTGACCAAGCTGCTGTTTATTGTTTGATTTCAAAACAATTTCAGTTTGCGTTGGGGTTTCAGCCGACACACCTTCAGGTAGCGTATATTCTACTGGATGTGAGTAACCAACGTTTAGCGTTACTTTATTACCAGTAGCTTGAGCACGATAACCAACACCAATTAGTTGAAGACGTCTTTCAAAGCCTTCATTCACGCCTGTAACATAGTTGTTAAGCAAAGCGCGCATGGTGCCAGTGTGCATCATGGCTTCTTTTGAATCGACTGTAGGTGAGAAAATGATTGCATCATCTTCCTGTTTCAGCTCGACCAATTCATGCAGGCGTAAAGACAAATTGCCGTTCTTGCCTTTAACTTCGACCTGCCGATCGTTCAAAGTAACACTTACGCCGTTAGGCAGTGCTACTGGGGCTTTAGCCACACGAGACATAGGAATATTCCTTAAAAAATTAACTTACTTCTATTAGCGAAAAAACTAACAGGCTAAAAAGCGTGTTAGTTTAGCATAATTGATGGCGTTAGACACCTATCAATTTGAAATAATTTATAATTACTCAATTGATAGAAGTCTAACAAGCATCAAATAGACTTTATAGTCGTGTAGCTTACGCTACAAATGCAACGATTTCACCACCGATACCAGCAGCGCGTGCAGCACGATCGCTCATGATACCTTGACTGGTTGATACGATAGCAACACCCATACCTTGTTTAACAGTAGGGATAGCGTCTTTACCGCGATGCTGGCGTAAACCAGGACGGCTGAAACGTTGAATCGTTTCGATAACAGCTTTACCTTCGAAGTATTTTAGTTCGATAGTTAGTGTGGCTTTATTGTTGTCTTGTTCAGTGACAACAGCGTTCGCTACATAACCTTCGCTAACCAGTAAATCAGCAATTGATTTACGTAGTTTAGAGCTCGGCATTGCTACCGATACTTTGTTAGCCATTTGTGCGTTACGAATACGGGTTAGCATATCCCCAACGGTATCTTGCATACTCATATAGTTACTCCTTACCAGCTTGCTTTACGAACACCAGGCACATCGCCTTGCATGACACGCTCACGCAGCATATTGCGTGATAAGCCAAACTTGCGGAAGTAACCGTGAGGACGACCGGTGATAGCACAACGATTGCGCAGACGTACTGGTGATGAGTTACGTGGAAGAGCTTGTAGCTCTAGCATCGCTTCCATACGAGTTTCGTCACTTGCAGTCATATCACTGATAGTTTCTTTTAGCTTGATACGCTTTTCAGCATATTTAGCAACCATTTTTTCGCGCTTCAATTCGCGGTTAATCATGCTCTTCTTTGCCATAACGTCTTTACCTTATTTAAATGGGAAGCCGAATGCTTTAAGCAACGCGCGACCTTCTTCATCAGATTGAGCTGACGTGGTGATTGTTACATCCATACCGCGGATACGATCAATCTTGTCAAAGTCTACTTCTGGGAATACGATTTGTTCTTTGATACCCAATGAGTAGTTACCACGTCCGTCAAAGGCTTTAGGTGAAAAACCACGGAAATCACGAATACGAGGAATTGCAATGGCAATGAGACGATCTAAAAATTCGTACATTTGCTCACCGCGTAGCGTTACTTTACAGCCAATTGGCCATTCTTCACGAATCTTAAAGCCAGCAACTGATTTACGCGCTTTAGTGACCACAGGTTTTTGACCAGCAATAGCGGTCATGTCGGCTACTGCACCTTCAAGCAATTTCTTGTCTTGAGACGCGCCGCCTACACCCATGTTAAGTGTGATTTTAGTGATTTTAGGCACTTGCATCACGTTCGCTAAACCAAGGTCTTCTTTGATTTGCTGCTTTAGTTCATCGTTATATAAAGATTTTAATCTTGCCATTACCATTACACCCTTAGTGTCTTACGCAGTCGCCACTACTTCACCGTTCGAACGATAGACGCGTTGTTTATTGCCGTCTTCGCCGAACTGATAAGTAATACGATCAGCTTTTTGGGTTTGCGCATTTAATATTGCGACATTTGAGATATGCAGAAAAGCTTCTTGCTTAAGAATGCCACCTTCAACGCCAGTCGCCTGATTTGGCTTCTGATGTTTAGTAACAATATTAATGCCTTCTACTTTAATACGATCATTTTTTACAGCTTGTACAGTACCTTGTTTGCCTTTATCTTTACCAGCAATCACGATAACTGTATCGCCTTTACGTAATTTTGACATGGATTACCTCACAATACTTCTGGTGCTAGGGATACAATTTTCATAAACTGATCACCACGTAGTTCACGAGTTACCGGTCCAAAAATACGAGTTGCAATCGGTGCTTTGTTTTGGTTCAACAATACCGCAGCATTGTCATCAAAACGCAGAACAGAACCATCAGGACGACGAACGCCTTTTTTGGTACGTACAACTACCGCATTCATCACGTCGCCTTTTTTAACACGACCGCGAGGAATGGCTTCTTTAACCGTTACTTTAATAATGTCGCCAACTGATGCATAACGACGATGAGAGCCACCCAGTACTTTAATGCACTGAACTCGCCTTGCACCGCTATTGTCTGCAACTTCCAGCATTGACTCAACCTGAATCATAGCGTTACTCCACACGTATGAGCAATAAAAACCAGTTGCTGCCGCTAGCACAGTATGAGTAGTCGGCATTTTAATATAAATAACCGCTGCTACTCTTAATGTGAGTGATATACGCTCGGCGCAATCAGCATCCTTAAAAAGGCGGCTATTTTAACAGCTTCTGGCTTTTAATGCAATTTACTTAGATTTTTTCTACTTTTTCAACCACATCAACTAAAGTCCAAGACTTAGTTTTTGAGATTGGACGCGTTTCTTTGATGCGGACAAGGTCGCCTTGTTGGCAAACGTTATTCTCATCATGAGCTTTGATTTTTGTAGAACGACGAAGCTGCTTGCCATACAAAGGATGACGAACCAGACGTTCAATCAAAACTGTGATGGACTTGTCCATCTTGTCGCTGACAACTCTTCCTGTCAATACGCTAGCATTAGCTGTTTGATTGTTATCGCTCATGAGTCGCCTCGTTGTTTCTCGTTAATCAAAGTCTGAATCTGAGCAATCGTGCGACGATTGCCTCTGACTTCATGGGTATTACCCAACTGACCAGTTGCTTTAGCCATACGAATACGGAAAGCATCAAGTTGCTTTTCATCAAGTAACTGGGTCAGTTCTTCTAATGATTTATCACGTAATTCACTGATCTTCATTACATTATCGTCCGCTTAACAATGGTAGTTTTAAAGGGCAGTTTTGCTGCAGCAAGCGTGAAAGCTTCACGTGCAAGCTCTTCTGGTACCCCTTCAATTTCATATAGCACTTTACCAGGTTTGATTTCGCATACCCAATACTCTACAGGACCCTTACCTTTACCCATACGTACTTCTAATGGTTTATTAGTAATTGGTTTGTCTGGGAATACACGAATCCAAATCTTACCACCACGCTTAATCTTACGAGTAATGGTACGACGTGCCGCTTCAATTTGACGGGCTGTCATACGACCGCGCGTCAATGATTTTAGACCAATTTGTCCGAATGCAACGGTGCTTCCACGATGAGCTAGCCCAGTGTTACGACCTTTGTGCATTTTACGAAACTTGGTACGTTTTGGCTGTAACATAGTTTAACCTCTGTCTGAGTTTCGACGGTTTCCGTTTCCACGACCACGGCGTTTTGGCGCACGAGTCTGCTCTTCTTTGACCGGATTATAAACACTGTTCATACCGTCAAGGATTTCTCCGCGGAAGATCCAAACTTTTACACCGATGGTGCCGTAAGTTGTTTCTGCACGTACTGACGCATAGTCAATATCAGCGCGAAGTGTATGTAATGGCACACGGCCTTCACGATACCATTCACTACGAGCAATCTCAGCACCGCCAAGACGGCCAGACAGCTCAACTTTAATGCCTTTAGCACCAGAACGCATGCTGTTCTGTACGGCGCGTTTCATCGCACGGCGGAACATAACACGACGCTCAAGCTGACTTGCGATACCATCTGCTACCAAACGTGCATCAAGATCAGGTGACGTGATTTCTTCAATGTTGACCTGAGCAGGTACGCCCATAATTTTGGTCAATTCTTTTTGAAGTCTTTCGATATCTTCGCCTTTTTTGCCGATAACAATACCAGGACGCGCAGTGGCGATGGTAATCTTAGCGGCGCCAGTAGGACGCTCGATCATGATGTTGCTGATCATAGCGTTGTCTAGCTTTTTGCGTAGATACTCACGAACTTGAATGTCGTTGATGAGGTATTCTGAGTATTGTTTAGGGTTAGCATACCAGTTTGCGTTATGCTTTTTGACAACACCAAGACGAATTCCGATTGGATGTACTTTTTGACCCATAACTTATTCTCCTACCTTTATAGTGATGTGACAGGTACGCTTACTGATACGATCAGCGCGACCTTTAGCACGTGGTAGGATACGTTTTAGCGTAATGCCTTCATCAACGTATATAGTTGATACTTTAAGCGTATCAATGTCTAAACCGTTGTTGTTTTCGGCATTGGCGATGGCTGAGTTAAGACATTTCTTAACAAACACAGCGCCTTTTTTATTACTATACGTTAGGATATCCAAAGCACGCTCGATAGATTTGCCACGAACTTCATCAGCAACGAGTCTAACTTTTTGTGCCGATATGGCGGCACCGCGTAATTTTGCAGTTACTTCCATGGTAAGCACCTTATTTCTTAGCTTTTCTGTCAATGCCATGACCACGATACGTACGAGTCGGGGCAAATTCACCTAGTTTATGACCAACCATCTGTTCGCTCACGATAACCGGTACATGAGTACGGCCGTTGTGAACAGATAAAGTTAGGCCAACCATTTGTGGCAGAATCATCGAGCGGCGCGACCAAGTCTTAATTGGCTTGCGTGAGTTGGTGTCTAATGCATTCTCAACTTTAGCAAACAAGTGCGCGTCTATGAATGGACCTTTTTTCAATGAACGAGGCATGAAATTCTTCCTTTATTTCTTCTTGGCGCGACGGCGGATGATCATGTTGTCAGTACGCTTATTATGACGCGTTTTAAGTCCTTTAGACTTCTGACCCCAAGGGCTGGTTGGATGGCGACCTTTGTTACGACCTTCACCACCACCGTGTGGGTGATCAACCGGGTTCATAGCGACACCACGAACAGAAGGACGAATACCGCGCCAACGTGAAGCACCGGCTTTACCAAGTGATTTCAAGTTGTTTTCAGTGTTCGATACTTCACCAATAACAGCACGGCAATTCACATGAACGCGGCGAGTTTCGCCAGAACGCATACGTAGAATAGCATAAATACCGTCACGACCTAGTAATTGAACACTAGCACCCGCAGAACGAGCCATCTGTGCACCTTTACCGATTTTAAGCTCGATATTGTGAATCACAGTACCCAATGGGATGTTTTTCAACGGTAAACAGTTACCTGGACGGATAGGTGAAGTTTCACCTGACATCACGGTATCACCAACTGCTTGTTTTTTAGCAGCAATGATATAGCGACGCTCACCATCAGCATACTTAAGTAAGGCAATATGTGCAGTACGGTTAGGATCGTATTCAATACGCTCTACAGTAGCTGGAATATTGTCTTTGGTGCGTTTAAAATCGATAATACGATAATGTTGCTTATGACCACCACCGATGTGACGAGTCGTTATGCGACCATTATTGTTACGACCACCTGACTTACTTTTTGATTCGAGAAGCGCTGCATAAGGACGACCTTTATAAAGGTGTGGATGCACCACTTTTTCAACAAAACGACGGCCTGGTGATGTTGGCTTTGCTCTTACGATAGGCATGAGTGTAATCCTTATTCGTTATTCGCTGTTTCACTAGTAGAAGCAGTCGTATTCGCGACCTCTTCACCAGCATCAGCCATTTGTACATCTTGACCAGCTTTTAAGGTAACATAGGCTTTTTTGTAGTCATTACGACGGCCGATGCTTTTACCAAAACGCTTTGTCTTACCTTTAACGTTCAAAGTGTTTACTTTTAAAACTTCAACACCTTCAAACATCATCTCAACTGCTTTTTTAACTTCAAGCTTAGTAGCGTTAGAGTCAATTTTAAATACTTGCACACCAAATGAGTCGCCAAGCATTTGAGATTTCTCTGAGAATACAGGTCCTCTTAGGATCTGATAAAGTCTTGCGTTATTCATGCTAGTGCTTCCTCAAATTGTTTCGCAGCTTCAACTGACATGATCACTTTATCAAAAGCGATCAAACTCACTGGGTCCACTTCGTTTGTACCAAGTACATTGACGTGTGGAATGTTGCGAGCGGCTAAGTATAAGTTTTCGTCAACGTCTTTGGTAACGATGAGTGCACGAGGTGCGCCCAAATCATTTAACTTGGCGATAAGCTCTTTGGTCTTAGGCCCAGAGACGCTCAACTCTTCAACCAAAATCAGACGCTCTTGGCGAATCAATTCGGCTAGGATACACTGCATAGCACCGCGATACATCTTACGGTTAACTTTCTGTGACCAATCTTGTGGTTTGGCCGCAAATGCACGACCGCCCCCACGCCAGATAGGGCTACGAATAGAGCCTGCACGAGCGCGACCAGTACCTTTTTGGCGCCATGGCTTGATGCCACCGCCAGAAACTTCGGCACGGGTTTTTTGTGCACGTGTACCTTGGCGAGCACCAGCAAGATATGCGGTGACGACTTGATGCACTAATGCTTCGTTGAATTCACGACCAAAAGCCGTATCAGAAAGCTCAACCGCCGCACCTGTAACTGTTTTTAAATCCACGTTAATCCCCTTGCTTAGGCTTTGACTGACGGACGTACGATGACATCGCCACCGGTGGCACCAGGGATAGCACCCTTGATGACAATTAACCCATTTTCAACATCAACCGATATCACTTCTAGGCCTTGAACGGTAACGCGTTTGTTACCCATCTGACCTGGCATTTTTTTGCCTTTGAAGACTTTACCTGGTGACTGGTTTTGACCAGTTGAACCGATAGCACGATGTGATACTGAGTTACCGTGAGTGGCATCTTGCATGCTGAAGTTGTGACGCTTTACGCCGCCTTGAAAGCCTTTACCTTTACTCTGTCCTGTGACATCAACCATCTGACCTTGTTCGAACAAGTCAGCTAGGATCTCACCGCCAATCTCACGACCTTCAAGATCGCTGTCATTGGCACGAAATTCCCAAACACCACGACCAGCTGCAACACCAGCTTTAGCGAAGTGACCTTTTTGTGCAGCGGTTACGCGGCTGTCACGACGGGTACCTGTGGTGATTTGGATGGCTTGATAGCCATCTACATCAGTATTTTTTACTTGAGTAATGCGGTTTGCATTGACCTCAACCACTGTTACAGGGATAGATGCGCCTGTTTCAGTGAAGACACGGGTCATGCCGCATTTTTTACCGACTAAACCGATCGCCATTTTAGACCTCTTTATATCTTATATTAATGGGTTGGGTGTGTAGTGTGCATTAACCCAAAGCAATTTGAACGTCAACACCCGCCGCTAAATCTAACTTCATTAGCGCATCCACAGTTTTGTCAGTAGGTTGAACGATATCAACCATACGCTTATGAGTACGGATTTCGTACTGATCACGAGCGTCTTTGTTAACGTGTGGTGAGGTTAGAACGTTGAAGCGCTCAATGCGAGTCGGCAACGGTACAGGACCACAAACTTGCGCACCGGTGCGCTTTGCAGTATCAACAATCTCTTGTGCAGATTGATCAATCAGACGATGATCAAAAGACTTAAGACGGATACGGATTCTCTGGTTAGCCATGCCAGCAAGCTCCTAATATGTGCTTTCGTCACTCTTGCTTTGCAAGGATATGACCAAAAGCCGTTTGGTTAAATATTCACTTAAAGCGGCCTTCTGTTCTTAACCAGAATGAGTTCTTTATCCGAACTTATAGCATGCCAAAAGTAAAATAGTTTAAAGCCCCGCCGACCCTTCCATAATAGGATGTCAGCAAAGGCATAATGAAATAGTGCTAGAAACGATGCTCTAGCTGTAATAGCGCCAGCTTTTTTATTGGCTGCGCATATATAATTCAGTGGTGTATATTATACATAGTATTTCGTTCATTGCAAGAGCAATATCCACGGCATTTAAAGATATTACGCTTTATAAACAACACCATTCATACTCAATAATAGGTGTTAAATCCCCTACTGATGTACAAATTATAAGTCTAAAACAATATCGTACTGCTCTTGTGTATAGAGGTTTTCTACATCAAAAGTAATGACTCTACCTAACAGATACTCTAAATCCGCCACCGTGTCCGACTCTGAAGTGAGTAGTAAATCAATGACTGCGGCATGAGCAACTACTGTAAACTTCTTCGGTGAATTATAGGTGCGCGCGCAGCGCATGATTTCGCGGAATATCTCAAAGCAAACGGTCTCAGCAGTTTTGACAAAGCCACGCCCTTGACAGGTTGAACACGGCTCACACAGTTGCTGCCCTAATGATTCACGGGTACGCTTACGGGTCATCTCTACCAAGCCAAGCTCACTAACCTGAGTAATCTTAGTCTTGGCATAGTCTTGTGCCAGTTGTGACTGTAAACTCTCCAGCACGTCATCTTTATGCTGCTGCTCCAGCATATCAATAAAGTCTAAGATAATAATGCCGCCCAGATTGCGCAAACGCAGCTGCCGAGCGATGGCATGCGTGGCTTCTAAGTTAGTCTTATACACGGTATCTTCTAATGAACGTCCCCCAACGAAAGAGCCCGTATTAACATCAATCGTGGTCATCGCTTCGGTCTGATCAATAATTAGATAACCACCTGACTTTAAATCGACACGACGTTTTAGCGCATCTCGTAAATCGTCTTCTACCCGATGGACGTCAAATAAGGATTGCTCAGCCGTGTAATGCACGATCCGATCGTAGACGAAAGGCACGAACTCTTTGGCGAAATGCCTGACCTGCTCATAGATTTGTGCATTATCGATAATGACTTTTTCGGTATCGGTATGTACCAAGTCACGAATCGAGCGTAGTGGCAGAGCCAGCTCTTGGTAAATAAGCTCTGAGCTTTGATGATGATTGATCTCTTGACGCCGCGCGCAGATGGTACGCCATAGCTGTAATAAATAATAAATATCTTCTTCCAACTTATCGACAGGCACGCGCTCGGCAGCCGTACGGGCAATCAGCCCACCTTTTAAGTTGACGGTCTGCATCAAACTATTCAGCTCAGTTTTGAGACGGTTGCGCTCTTCTTCGCCATCGATACGCTGCGAGATACCGATATGATCGCTCGATGGCAGATATACCAGATAGCGCGATGGTAGAGAGACATTGGTGGTTAAGCGTGCGCCCTTGCTACCCAGCTGGTCTTTGGTCACTTGTACCAAGATACGTTGGCTTTCGTGTAAGCGGTGTTGGATAAGGGTTTTAGACACAGGAACGACATCTGTACTTTGCGCACTGACCACTGGTGGGCTAACTTCTAGGCCATCAATACCATTTTCTACCACAGTGTTGTCTGTACCAGCATCAGGGTTCTTATTGCGCTCTTCAGCTATTTTATTCTTATTTTCGGTGACTGGACGCGGTTCACGCTGCATATCATTGACGTGTAAAAACGCTGTCCGTGACTGACCGATATCGACAAAGGCCGCTTGCATACCCGGCAGGACACGCACGACGGTACCCAAATAGATATTGCCGACCAGACCCAATTTATGATGGCGCTCAATATAGATTTCGCCTAGGACACCGTTGTCTAACACGGCGACACGTGACTCCATTGGACTAATATTAATCAGCAGCTCTTCGGACATAATTTTTTCTCTTATCTTTCAGCTTTCTTATTGGGCGTTCATCGCCTACTGGCTTTATAGTGTAACAAATGCGACTTGCTCTTGCCCATTACCCTAGCGTGTCGTTATGTGCAGACAAGCAGTTAAGGGCTTGTAGCGTATTAATAAAATTGTCCCTGCCCTTCTGACTATCTAATGAATGCCACTCTCGGTGATATTTTTAATCAATGCCAGCGTTTGCGGCAGTGGCAAGCCCACGACATTGGTATAGCTACCGTTAATACGACTCACCCAAGCCGCGCCCAACCCTTGAATACCATAACCACCTGCTTTATCAGCAGGTTCGCCACTTTCCCAATAACGGCTCATCATCTCCATCGTCAGCGGGATAAAGGTGACTGCTGTGCGCTCGGTGATTTGCTGTTGTTTGATGATTTGGAATACTGTCTCATGGTCTGCTGTATTGGCACCCTTGGAAGCTAAAGGCACACGAGATACGTGAGTAGCTTGTACCGCTGTCCATACTTCATGGGTATTATCTGACATTTGCTGCCACATGCGATAGGCGTGCTCACGGTCAGTTGGTTTTACCAGTACCGTCTGACCATCTGGCAGTACACCAATGGTGTCTGAGGTCAAAATGATAAGCTGCTCAGCGAGATTGGCCTTGCTCGTTTTAAGTGTGTCATTTAGCTGTTGTACTGCGGCGGCAGCTTTGGTAGCGACCATGCGCTCGATATACTCTGTAGGCGACTCATTACTTTGTGGCGTTTCATCGATATCGACGCTCATAATCGTAAAATCTAGCTGCGCTTTGGCTAGCAGCTCACGACGACGCGGCGAACCAGATGCTAAAATAATATCCATCGCTATTCTCTTATTTTATGATTGCTATTATCTTATTGATAAAGATATTCCAGAAAGGCACTCAACGATAATTATTGATATAGACACTTAATGGGTTAACGCGCAAATTTGCGTAACGCTAATAGCACTAGCGGCCAGCTTACTATGCTCATCAATAAAGACAAGGCCGACTGCGCCACAAAGATATCTTGAATAAACATCTGTAGCATCCACAAGCTCAGCTGAAACAGCAGCAAGCTTAATGAGGCGATAAGCCATGCATTGACAGTATTTAATTGTCTGACATAGATACTACTGATTTTGATGACCAGTGCCACCATGACCGCCGCAAAGGCTTGCTGACCTAAATGGGTATCCATCAAGAGATCTGCGACCAAACCAATGGTAAACGCGGTAAAGATACCAACGTAACGCGGTTGAAACAGCAACCAAAAAATCAGCACCATGACCATTACCATGGGACGCAAGGTAGCCATACTAGGACTTAACGGATAGACATTGAGCGATGAGGCAACGATAAAGCTTGCAACAATGGCAAAGAGCAAGAGCCCAATTGGGTGCTTAGAGTCAGAATACGCCATGAATACTTACCTTTAAGAATGTTTGGCGGCGGCTATTTAGCAGAGAATAGGGCTAAAAAGGTATGGGTATACATGATGCTATTGGTACAGCAAGGCCAAGTGGCTAAGTGCATAAATGGCTCACTAGGTATGATGTGAGTGTCAGCTGCCATTGCCATTAGTACCGAGGTTGTTTTTGCCTATTAGTTTGTCTTGTAGCACTAATACGTACGCATTATCGATAAAGTTGGCTGCTGGCGTGACTTCAATACTTCTAAAATTATCAGCTTGGGTATCTTTGATATGAGCGATACGACCAACTCGATAGCCTGCTGGAATACGCCCGCCTAGACCTGAAGAAACCAGCTCGTCACCCACGCGCACGTCTGAGGTTTTGAATACATAATTAAGACTTAACGAGGTGGGTATGCCTTGACCGGTCACAATCGCCCGCTGACCCGTACGCTTGACCGTGACCGCTACCGATTGCTGCTCATCAGTAATGAGCAGTAAGCGACTGGTATTGGGATAGACATTGATAATCTGTCCCAATATACCGTCTTCGTCGATGACTGTCTGTCCGACTTGCACGCCATCTTGCGCACCTTTATTAAGCACGACGATTTGGCGGAGTAAGTTGGTGTCGGTACCGATAACCTGTGCCAAATTTAGCTCAAACTGTTCAGGCTTGGTGGTCGACAAGATACCCTGTAAGCGCGCATTTTGTGCCAAGATATAGTCTTGCTGCTGAAGCTTGGCTTGCGCGTGGATCAATTGTGACTTTAACTGCATGTTTTCGCGGCGTAGCGCTTCTTTTGATTGTAAGCTGCCACTTGCCCAATGTTTGGCATAGCTGGGCAATAAGGACAACTCATAGATAGGCTGCATAGCGGCGTGGCTGGTGTTGCGCACTGGATTGAACCATTCTGGATTTTTGCTATCGAACCACATCAGTATTAACGCTACTATCAATACAATAGCAGCCTTACGAAGTGCAAGTGGCTGGCGTGCAAAAATACTTGGCGTCATAAGTCATCTAATTAAGGGTTTCTAATGTGAGCAGTAGCCAGCGCTAGTGATAACAATCACATTGTTATCAGCATTTACGGACAATGCTTGTAGCTGGCATTCATTAATGCGATTAAAGGCAGCACAACTGGCTACCTTTAATTTATCGTTTTTTACTTTTATCGTTGCAGCGACTGTTCACTGCTAGTTTTAATGGTCATTGGAACATCAATATAGTCAGTGAAAAGTAATATCGACACAATCAACAACGAACATCAACAATAAAAACTGTTTAAACAAAAATCATGTTTAAGCTTTTATTATTGATAAAGTCGAGAGCGATACCACCACCACGACTGACACAAGTCAATGGGTCTTCAGCGACCGTCACTGGCAAACCAGTTTCTCTTGAAATAAGTTTGTCTAAATCACGCAATAGCGCACCGCCACCAGTCAAAACAATACCACGCTCAGCAATATCTGATGATAGCTCAGGTGGTGTTTGCTCAAGTGCTGCTTTTACCGCGCTAACGATACCGCTTAGTGGATCGCTCAGGGCTTTTTGCACTTCTTCTGAATTGACAGTAAAGGTTTTGGGTACGCCTTCTGCCATGCTACGTCCGCGTACTTCAACTTCTAGCTGGCTGTCTTCGTTCAGCGCTGAGCCTACTTCTTGCTTGATACGTTCAGCCGTCGTTTCACCAATCACACAACCATGCGTACGGCGTACGTGAGTGATAATGGCTTCATCAAATATGTCGCCACCGATACGAATCGACTCAGCATAAACGCAGCCTGATAGCGCAATAACGGCGATCTCAGTCGTACCACCACCGATATCAACCACCATTGAGCCACTCGCTTCGTGCACTGGCATGCCGGCACCAATCGCAGCTGCCATCGGCTCTTCTAGCAAGAGCACTTTGCTCGCGCCCGCTGATGATACCGCTTCACGGATGGCTTTGCGCTCAACGAGGGTTGATTTGCAAGGCACACAAACCACGACGTTAGGCTGTGCCATAAAACGCTTCGCCTTTACCTTGCCGATAAAGTGCTTAAGCATTTTTTGGGTCACTTCAAAGTCAGCAATCACGCCGTCTTTTAGCGGGCGAATCGCCGTGATATTGGCAGGGGTACGACCCAGCATCTGCTTGGCATCGAGGCCAACTGCAGCGACGGTAGGGTTATGGGTACGATTGCTTCGTAGCGCGACCACCGTAGGCTCATCGAGCACCACGCCTTTACCAGGAATGAAAATAAGAGTGTTCGCAGTACCAAGGTCGATTGCGATATTATTTGATAAAAATCCAAACAGGTTCATGACTAATATATCCAGCGCTTTACAAATAAGGCGAATGAGATTGACTGAGGGGTTACTCGTCAGTGTTGAGCAGGTCGTCGTTAGACATTACTTACGGCGAAAGTGAGGTATCGCGACAAGTCAAACCTAAGCAATAATGATGCAATGACAAAACTGAGCTAAATTATACCGATTTAGCTCAAAAAAAACACAGATATTTGCATCAGTAAGTCAGGATTTTAGTCTTAAACGCTAAAAGTTGTTACAAAGTTTGAAATAGCGGCACATAGCTGTGCATTTAATGAAACACCATTTAATTCAATAACAAGGCTCGACAGGCATATAGTAATTTTGCTCAGCAGCGAGTGCCTACTGTAACGTATTTCTGACTGTAACGGGTGAGCGATTGCCAATGATTGCATAACTATACGGTCAATTTTACCATGATTGTCTGGGCTATCATCATGCTGTCTGTACAAATGCCCGCGACTTGGTTGAGATTGTGCAGCAATCAAGCGTCAAGCTCTGTAAACTTGGGTCAGATGCTTTATAATAAGCTCATAATCACACTCTTGTTTTAGTAACCAATTTCAGTAACCAATGTTAGTAGCTAGTTATAACCGTTACTTTTCATAGCTATTTTATTTTAATAATTGGTATTACTAGCGGCTTTATTAATCGCTCGTTTTAACCGCTACTTTTGAACCTATTTACTCTATAGTCAAGGAATTTTAGAATCGCTACAAGGCGACCGACCGCAGATAGTACATTGAGTACATCTAGGGCGGGTAACACCCTAGCGGTTTAAAAGTGCTCTGACTATAACAAAAACTGTCCTGCACTGGAGAAACTATGTCACAGCAACCAGCAACGTCTGACAGCAACGTCAGCCGTGAAGAAATCCTAGAAGTTGCCAGCCTTGCGCGCTTAGGTGTCGATGAGACGACAGCCAATAGCTATGCCGATGAAATCAGTAAAGTCTTAAAGCTGATGCATACTCTTAGCAACGTTGATACGACTGATGTCAAACCACTATCAAATATTCATGAAGTTTGCCAAGACTTACGTGCCGATATCGCCAAACACGATATCAACCGCGCGCGCAACCAATCGGTCGCCCCCGCTGTTGAAGACGGCTTGTATCTGGTACCACAAGTGATTGAATAATTTATTCTATTTACTTCTGCCTTTATTTTATTCTATTTAATGCTATTAACATTTTGACGGACGACACCTTATGTCTGAACTTCATCTATTGAGTACCCAGCAGCTTATTACGGGCTTGCAAGACAAACAATTTAGCAGCGCGGAATTAACCGAACACTATATCAAGCGCATCAACGCCTTAGATAGCAAGATCAACAGCTTTATCACTAATACTTCTGAAACTGCCCGCGCACAGGCGCAAGCAGCTGACGAGATGCGTGCTCAAGGCGACAAGCGTCCTCTGCTTGGTGTACCGATGGCGCACAAAGATATCTTTTGTACCCAAGGGGTGCTGACCACTTGTGGTTCAAAGATGCTACATAACTTTGTCTCACCTTATGACGCCACTATCGTGTCAAACATCGATAAAGCGGGGATGATTAGCTTGGGCAAGCTCAATATGGATGAGTTTGCGATGGGCTCGGATAATGAGAGCTCATATTATGGCGCGGTGCACAACCCTTGGAACCTTAACCATGTCCCTGGTGGCTCATCGGGTGGTAGTGCTGCTGCCGTCGCCGCAGGTTTTGTGCCAGTTGCAACCGGTAGTGATACTGGTGGCTCTATTCGTCAACCTGCCTCATTTTGCGGCTTAACCGGTATCAAGCCCACTTATGGTCGCGTCTCGCGCTTCGGTATGATTGCCTATGCTTCAAGCCTTGACCAAGCTGGTAGCATGGGTCGTAGCGCTAAAGATTGTGCCTATCTATTACAACCAATGATTGGTCACGATCCACGCGATGCAACTTCTATCAAGCATGATATGCCGAACTACGTGCAAGACCTTAATGACGCAGAAGCTGCTGCTGGTGATAAGCCATTTGCTGGTCTACGCATTGGTGTCGCTAAAGAATACTTTAGCAAAGGGCTTGACGCTGAAGTAGAAACCACCGTACGTGCTGCGCTAAAGAAATATGAAGAGTTGGGCGCGACGATTGTGGAAGTGAATATCACTGACCCTGATATCACGCTGGCGACTTATTATATGCTCGCCCCTGCTGAAGCCTCTTCAAACCTGTCACGCTTCGATGGTGTACGTTTTGGCTATCGCTGTGAAAACCCAACCGATCTCATCGATCTGTATACGCGCTCACGCTCTGAAGGCTTTGGCCCTGAAGTACAGCGCCGTATCTTGACCGGTACTTACGCGCTATCTGCTGGTTATTTTGATGCTTATTATACTAAAGCACAAAAAATACGTCGCTTAATCGTCAAAGACTTCGAAGACGCCTTTGCCAACTGTGATGTCATCGCCAGCCCAACGGCACCAACCGCTGCTTATAAGCTCGCTGAAGATCTTGACCCTGCAACGATGTATTTGGGCGATGTCTATACCATCGGTGTTAACTTAGCCGGTCTACCAGCGCTCAGTCAGCCTGTTGGTCTGACGTCTGAAGGCTTGCCTGTTGGCTTACAATTGATCGGTCAGTATTGGCAAGAAAGCAAGCTGTTGGCCACTGCGCATCTATTCCAGCAGCACACCGACCATCATTTGCAACACTCTACCATCGCGAAGGAGACGGTATAATGAACACAGCAACTACTACTGATAATAGTGCCGCCCGCGAACATGAGGTTCGTAAAGAGCTGTTCGTCGATGGTTATGAAGTGGTCATCGGTATTGAAATTCACTGCCAGTTGAATACGGAAAGTAAGATATTTTCTAGCGCACCGACTGACTTTGGTCATGAGCCAAACAGCCAAGCCAGTATCGTAGATTTAGGCTTGCCCGGTGTCCTACCAGTTCTAAATGCTGGCGTGGTCGATCGTGCGCTAAAATTCGGTATCGGCGTCAACGCTGAGCTGGGTTTATTTAATACCTTTGACCGCAAAAACTACTTTTATCCTGACTTACCGAAAGGCTATCAAATCACCCAAATGGCCAATCCTATCGTTGGCGAAGGCTATATCGATGTCGTGGTCAATGAAGGTGAGAAAAACGAATATCCGAAACGTATGGGCATCACCCGTGCGCATTTAGAAGAAGACGCTGGTAAGTCAGTACACGATGCCGTCGATGGCATGACGGGCGTGGATTTGAACCGTGCTGGTACACCATTAATCGAAATCGTCTCTGAGCCTGATATGCGCTCGGCTCATGAAGCACTGGCCTATATTAAAGCCATTCACCAGCTGGTCACGTGGCTCGGTATCTCAGACGCGGTCATGGCAGAAGGTTCATTCCGCTGTGACTGTAACGTCTCTATTCGTAAGCCGGGTGCAGAATTGGGCACGCGTACTGAGCTCAAAAACTTAAACTCGTTCCGCTTTATCGAACGCGCCATCAATCGTGAAATCGAGCGTCAAATCGACATCATTGAGGACGGTGGTAAAGTTGTGCAAGCAACGATGCTCTATGACCCAGAGCGCGACGAAACCCGTACTATGCGTACCAAAGAAGATGCCAACGACTATCGCTACTTCCCTGATCCTGACCTGCTACCAGTGCGTATCGAGCAACATACTGTCGATAACATTCGTGCGGCAATGCCGGAGCTACCAGTTGCCCGTCGTGCACGCTTTGAGGAAGCGCTTGGTCTATCAGAATATGATGCCCGTATTTTGACGGGTAGTCGTCAGCTTGCCGATTACTTCGAAGATGTCGTCGCTGAGATTGGTGAGAAAGATGCCAAAATGGCTGGTAACTGGGTCATGGGCGACCTACTCGGTGCGCTAAATAAAGACGACGACAAAGACATCATCGACTCTCCTATCAGCGCCAAGCAATTGGCAGGTATGCTAGCGCGTATCAAAGACGATACACTATCTGGCAAATTGGCTAAGAAAGTCTTTAGCGCGCTCTATGAGCGCGCGGGTGGCGATGCTGATGATGCCGCTGACAAAATCATTGAAGAAAAAGGTCTTAAGCAAGAAACCGATACCGGTGCTATCAAAGCCATCGTTGAAGACGTCATCACTAAGAATGCAGCGATGGTAGATGAGTATCGCGGCGGTAAAGAAAAAGCCTTTAATGGTTTGGTTGGACAAGTCATGAAAGCCAGTCGCGGTAGTGCCAATCCGCAGCAAGTCAACCAAATTCTAAAAGAGCTATTGGGTTAATTGCTGATTGACTGTACTGACTGTAATACGTAAATTAGGGTTATAGATTTTGGCTAAAATAAATAGCCCTTGCAATATGCATAATTTTGCGTAAAATAGTCAGTCATTCGGGGCGTAGCGCAGTCTGGTAGCGCACTACACTGGGGGTGTAGTGGTCGCAGGTTCAAATCCTGCCGTTCCGACCAAGAAATACTAAATAACTCAACGGCTTAGGTCGTTGAGTTATTTTTTTGGCAAAAATTAACATTGTATGCCAAAGCTATTCATGACTGGATGAAGCAGCTCGGCATTACATAAATTACCAATCATAAATGTCGCTGTTATTCCGATAATCAACAAGCCGATTACCCACATTGGCAATGTGAGCGACCAATTAGTTAAGCTTTGACTCTCGCAATTTCTACACCGCCAATCATTCTTTCTAAGCCTAGTTCCACAATCTGGGCACCGCTTATGATTAATAAACATCTCACTTCCTTCCAACCCTATTATTTTTACGCTTTATAAAACCTACATACTGCTATACTACGAGCAGACCTCTTTGTTTAAAACCACTGTTTCTACTAGATTATCTTGATTGTCATAACTTGATAGCTTAACCACAACATTATTAGCTGCTTGATATTTTGCACTATAAAAACTCTGACAAAGTTCATCAACACCTAATTCTTGAAGGCTAGGCTCCATATTCTTAACTGCTATTGAGCTTGAATATAAGTTCATTTTCCAGCTCATCAGGTAATTTTTATCTCCCAGATTAAACTCAGGTTGCTCGTTATTGATTTTTTCATTAGCCACTCGATCCATTGAATCAAAAAAAATAGATGCAGTGTTTAAGTCTACATAATGGTAGTCGTCATCTACGACCTCAAAATCTTCAAAAAACTGATCCATCATACTGAATACTTCAGCATTAGCATTAACTGTTATTCCTATTGATATAACTGCGACTAGCCATTTGTTCATAATATACTACCTATCATAATCAACATCTTTATTTCTTCAAACAATTCGAACTGTTTCTTGATTTTATCATATGTATAACTGCTTTTTTTCTCAGAACTTGATACTTCATAAATACCGTTTATTTTCTCAATTTGATAGGAGCCATGCACTATTAATTGCTTGTCAAATACCTTTTAAGATAGGTTCTTATGGCAAAGTAGGGTTTTTTATCATAGCCAAAGTTATTACCATAGACATAGACGCACAGGCAGCGACAAGTAGTGGAATTGTCATGCATGAAGTATGGTATAGATGGTTATTTATCATAGGTTATCATCTTAGTTTTAATAGTAAGGCATTATTGAGAAGCGCTATTCAACTTAATTTTTATATGATGAATATCATGCTTTAGTAATAGCACAATCAAGCACTACCCTAACCGATACTTGTCATCTATAGACTTTTGGCAAGCGAGCAGCTAGGGTAAATGCTACACCGTTATGATGACTTATCATATGTCCAAAATTATAGCCCAGCCCTTATCTACTCATGTCACAAATAACGCACCTTGGGAAATGTACCAGCGGCCT
Source organism: Psychrobacter sp. TB67 (assembly GCF_000511065.1). Lineage (NCBI taxonomy): Bacteria > Pseudomonadati > Pseudomonadota > Gammaproteobacteria > Moraxellales > Moraxellaceae > Psychrobacter > Psychrobacter sp. TB67. The sequence goes on along the minus strand of NZ_AYYA01000054.1, from coordinate 87,297 downwards.
TATGTACGTGATTTGGCATATGTGCTGGCGTGCCCTAACGTCTTAACCGAATGGCTGGACTTTGCACCGCATCAGAATACACATACCGTATCGGTACATAGCGCACACTTTTGGCAAATGCAGTTTGCAGCGTATCAGCAGCGTTTGGAAGAGCTAGATAGCACCAATGCTTATCAGGTGCTGACTCGCTATTTACTCAAGCGGCCTAGCCCTAATCGCTTAGGTTTTCACTTTGAGGGATTATTGTCTTTTTGGTTAGAGGATGGTTTTCAGCGCGGCTTACATTCCTACGAGACGCTAGCCAGTAATGTGCAGCTGTATAACGGTAAGCAGACGACTGGCGAGCTAGATTTGATTCTGTACAATCATGCAGACAATCTGGTTGAGCATTGGGAGCTGGCGATTAAGTTTTTTATGGGATCAGCGCCATTTGAGCCGGAGAATTGGGTAGGGATTAACTCCAATGACAATTTGCAGCGCAAAATGACCCATATGCAAACCAAGCAGTTTCGCACCGTATGGGTAGATACCGAAAATCATGGGCAAGTCAAAATTGATAAGCGTTATGGTATTATAAAAGGACGGTTCTTTTTACCAAAGAACATCACTAATTTCGTCTATCCATCTTGGCTAGCACCAAGCTTTCCCATGCACGAATGGTGCGATAAGTACGACACGAGCACTCTCGCGACGCTTGATATCAGAGAGTTGCGCGCTGCTCATTATATTGAATGGTTTAGCAAACGCGACTTTTATGATGGACGTCCGTCGGCACTTATTCATTCTGAAAACGGTATCTTAAAAACAGGATTATACTTTGAAGGTGATAGACCCATCGTCATTTACCCGAAACAGCATGATGAGAAAAGCGACTGATTAAGCATTTCTCGTAAAGGTTTTATCTACTAACGCTCAATAAGTCTCAAGCACCTGCATCAGCTCATATCTGAGCATATCGGCACTGGGCATACGCTCAGCGTGAAAGCGCACGATAGCAATGCCAGCACTGGCTAAAGCTTTGTCCTTTTTATCGTCCGCCTTTTGCCGTGCCTTACTACTATGCGTCCAATCATCCAGCTCGATTGCCAGCAATGTGGTCTGGGCATCAACATCAACGATCACATAATCCACACTTTGACGGCAAATACGATTGAACCAAAAGCTACGCTCAGAGGTCTCATCACTATTGGCTTCAATGATGCGTGACAGCTGAACTTGCACAAAGATATGATATTCTGGTAGCGCATTTTTTAACTTATTAAAAAATATTACCTCGGTATCGGTCATAATGGGCATTGGGGCAAATGGCCAAATAGCCAGCTCATCGCCGCGTACTGGCTTTGGATCAGGCTCGGCGCTTTCACGTCTTGCTAACAGCTTTGGTAACGTAATCAGCCCTAAGAATCCAACGGCCAACATTAAAAATATAACGCCAAATGACATGGTTTTACCTTATACAGTAGGAGCGTGAGAGGCGGTATAGCGTGACTATTATGAGCTTTAGGAAATCAGTATTTGCCTATCACAACAGGGCAACCCTTATAGGTTGACAGGTTATACAGAAAGAAATAATAAACGGTATGCATGGTAGCTAAGCCTACCTCAATGGGCAAACACTAAAACAAAAAACACGACAATAGATGTCGTGTTTGAATAAAATTAGCTAGAACGAAAAAGAACCTAATTAAGAGAGTGTTGATTATTGAGCAATAATGATCAGTTACAGCAAGATGGACGCTAGTATTTTAACGCCAGTAAAGTACCCAAGCGCTCGTCGTATTTACCTTGGGATCACTATTGATTTTGTCTTTTAGTGCCAAGGCAGCGACTTTACCACGTTCAGGACCGACGACGACTCGGACGCCACGACTGGTAGCGCTAGTCTTCACTTGATAGCCTGCTGACTTGAATTTTTTGGCCAATTCATCGGCTTTGGCTTGGTCATTCGCCAGGGCAACTTGTACCCCAAAGCTACCTTTAGCGTCTGTCTCTTTGACTTCTTTACGGGCTTCACTGAGTTTCTGCTGCGCTTCACGTTTGGCATCAGTCGACTTCTTGGCGAGCGCCTCTTCTTTTTGACGCTTCTCTTCACGAGCCTGTTCGGCTGCTGCTGCTTCACGTGCTAAACGATCTACCTGCTTACGCGATGGAATAGTAATACTCTGACCCAGTTGTAACGATGTCGATGGCGAAAGATTATTCGCTTGTGCTAAGACTTCTACAGGCATGTTGTATTGCCGCGCCAGTTTTATCAACCCATCACCTCTTTTTACTTGATAGTCAGAAGGCGATTTTGGTGGTTCATTCTTGGCAGCTTCTGCTGCTTGTTCAACCGCTTGTTTCTTTTTCTCAGCCATAGTCTGAGCCTCAGCTTGCTTTTTTGCTTCCGCTTGGCGTTTGGCTTCAGCCTGTCGCTTTGCTTCCGCTTCTTTTTTGGCAGCGGCTTGTTCTTTTAGCGCGGCCTGTCTTTTGGCTTCTTGTTGCTGGGCTTGAGCGGCCTGTTGCTTGTCATTGTCGCTCGTAGCGACAGTTGCTTCATTATTGGTACTAGGCTGTGCGCTTGAGGGTTGAACCACATTTTGAGCAGCTGCTGAACTGTTGTCATCTTCGGCAGCAGGCGCGCTATTGGCTATATACTGCTGATTTTCCGCCCGCGATTTTGCCAAGGCTTGCGCCTCCGCAGTCTCTTGCTCCGTCAAAAACTGCTGCGCCCGCTTTTCTTGCTCAGCTACCCGCGCCGCCCGTTCTTTTTGCTTTTGCGCTAGGATACGTTTTTCAGTGTCGATGTCAGTGGTGAGTGGCTGCGGTGCCGCTTGCTCGGCGCTGGGCTTATCGACCATCGCGGTCACGGGCTCAGGTTTATTACCGTCACCAATTTGTTGCACCATGGCATATAGCATTACGCTACCGCCGATAATCATCCCAATGCCCAATAAGGCTTGTCTCGAAAAGTTCATCCGTTTACGTCTCTTAGTTGGTAATAAGGTTGATTGGTCGGCACGGTTATTGTTAAAACCCTATCGGCTAATATCCTACCAGTGGTTTTGATAAGTGGTTTTGATAATTAGCCGCTGCCGCCCGTTACTGCCATCATCTCTCAAAGATTATGTCATATTTATAACAGCACGTTTTTATGAAAACGCTTTTTTATGAAAATACCTTTTATAAAGCATCTTATAATAAATCTATTTGTTTGCAAAAGCTCTTTGATTATAAAGTATATTTTTCATGCTGTCTGCTCTCACGCTGCTGTTAAGATAAGGGTCTATTGAACATTCAAATGTGGCACTGGCAGTCCTAATACTTGAATGTTCAATAGACCCTAACATTAAACTGGTCATATTTTCACTTAATTTCTCATTCTTCAAACGCTGCCAATACCTCACCAATGGTATGGAACGAACCACAAACGACAATGAGGTCTTGCGCCTGACTGCCATTTATAACGGCATCGGTCGCTTCTGATAAACGTTTAAATTCATGTATTTGCGCACTATCCACATAGTTGCTCAAGATACGTTGCAGCTGCTCAGTACTCGCCGCACGCGGATAGTCAATCTCAGCGATGAACCAGTCGCTAATCGGCAAGCCTGATTCGGTCAAACGTTGAACGACCTTGTCGATATCTTTATCCGCCAGCATAGAAAAGAGCATTTTGATAGTTGCAGGTGCGCTATTGGTTTGTTCATCACTATTTTGCTTCGCCACATGTTGCTGCCAGAGCGGTAGTAATTGCGCTAATAAAAACTCAACGCCTTGCTCATTATGTGCCACATCAAACAACCAGTGACGATTCTCTAACTCTCGATAGTCAAAGCGCCCTGCAAGCTTAACGGTCTGTAGCGCCTGCTCAATAGCAGCGATATCGACAGCCAATGAACTGGCCAGCACTGCTGATAAGGCATTGGCAGTATTGGTTAGTGACAGTGCTGGTCGTGGCAACTGTAGAGTAACAGCAGCATTACTATATTGCCAAGTAATTGCATCGATCTCGCGATAATGGAAGTCTTTGCCAACTTGATAACAAGTCGCCTGATTCTTATCGATAGCCTGCTGCACACTGGTTGGCATGTCGGTAGCGCCGTAAATCAGAGGCATATCATTGCGTAAGATACCTGCTTTTTCGCGGCCAATATCTTCGACATTGTCACCAAGCCAATCGACATGATCGATGCCAATATTGGTAATGACTGCCATATCAGGGTCAATAATATTGACGACATCTAAGCGACCACCGAGTCCCACTTCTAGCACCCATACATCACAGTCGGCTTCGGCAAATATCAATAATGCAGCCAATGTGGTCATCTCAAAAAACGACAACGTCAAAGCGCACTGTAATCGCGCCGCTTCTACTTTGCAAAAAGCGTTGATTAGTATCTCATCGCTGACCATTTCGCCATTGATACGTACCCGCTCGTTAAAAGCACTCAGATGCGGTGATTGATAGAGAGCTGTCTTGTAACCCGCTGCTTGGCACATCTGTGCAATCACTGCCGTCGTTGAGCCTTTACCGTTGGTACCTGCCACAGTAAATACATAAGCATCATCCTGCGCGGACTTTACCACACCCAATGCTTCAGCGACTGGCAATACTCGTGATAAACCCATATCTATCGCCGAGACGTGTATCTGATGCATATAATCTAGCCATTCCGTTAGGCTGGCTTTGTCATTAGGGCTATCAGGATTAGGGGCTAGAGAATCAGACATGGCGCAAACCTATATATAATTTTATGAAAATAAAGACCGTATATTTGCTAACTAAAACCAAAAATAGCATTTACCGTTATATGACGATAAATGCTATTAAGGAGTTTTGCATATTTTAGAGATATTAGCACGCTGCTAGCCAGTTATAAACTGAATCAGCTGCTCATGTTTATTATTCTGTGCTAAGCATCAACATTAGGAACACCACATAATTTCGCTAGCAAGCGATAAATAGTATCGATAAGCTGATGACGATGTACCACTTCATCGACCACGCCATGCTCTAACAAGAATTCGGCACGCTGGAATGGCTCTTCTAGCGTCTCACGAACCGTTTGCTCAATCACGCGCTTGCCAGCAAAGCCAATCATGGCTTTTGGTTCTGCCAGATGAATATCACCGAGCATCGCGAGCGATGCCGTCACACCGCCATAAACGGGATTGGTCAGTACCACGATATACGGCACGCCAGCAATTCTTAAGCGTTCAATCGCCGCTGCGGTACGAGCCATTTGCATCAAAGACAATAGCCCTTCCTGCATACGCGCACCACCGGAAGCTGCAAAGCAAAGTAACGGCTTTTTCTCTTCAAGCGCTTTTTCCGCCGCTTGAACAAATCGATCGCCAACGACTGAGCCCATCGAGCCACCCATAAAGCGGAAATCAAAAGCACAAGCCACGACGTCAAGATTGCGCAGCTTACCATACATAGCAATCAGCGCTTCAGATTCGCCTGTTTTTTCTTGCGCTTCACTCATGCGCTTTGGATATGGCTTACTATCGACGAATCTTAGCGGATCTTTTGCCGTAAACTCTTGCCCAAGCTCACCATCTACTTGATCCAATATCCAATGCAGACGCTCACGAGCACTCATCGGTAAATGATGATCGCAGTGCGGGCACACATAACAGTTAAAAATAAGCGCCGTGTTAGTAATCATCGAATGACAATTACTGCACTTGGTTGACGGCTCAGTCTCTACTGCTGTCAAAGGCGCTGTCAATTGCTGCTTGATACCCGGTATCGGGCGATTAAACCACGATTGCCCAGCGGTGTTCCCGTTCGGCTCGGCATTGGTTTTTTCAGTATTGTTCGGCGTAGTCATGTCAGGTTTTGTTATTGTATCAGTCATATTATTTGCCATCATCAAAGGCTTATCGACAAGTTGGCTCATTTCCTTGTCCTTGAGAGTTTAATGGTTGTCTAGACCAAACGTCAAATACCAGCATAACATGAGCCGTTATGCAACATACTGATAAATAAATCTCGTATGTCGGTAATTTGATTATGCGCTTATTGATAGATAATGTATTTGCCAATCAAAATGACTCACAAACTACCACTATCAGACACCATATAATAGTGATGTTAGTTTACACTCGTAAACTAATTTTAGCAAAGTCATTTAGTATTGTCTTCACGTAAAGCTGTTAAGTAAAGTCTTAGGTAAACAATAGCTGCAATTTGACTTTGCCGTCTCAAATAACTATTTCTTCAAATAACAACAATATGAAAGCAATAGCTATTAAGCACTTAAGCTGTCTAATGCTGCACGTAGCTCATCCATTTTTGCCATGATGTTCTGCTGTGCATTCGCAACCGCAGCGGTATCGTTAGCATCAATATCGGCAAAGTTTTGCACCAACGCACTACCGACAATAATACCATCGGCATGCTCACCGATTGCTTTGGCAGATGCCGCATCACGAATACCAAAACCCACGCATACTGGCAAATCGGTCTCGGCTTTAATCGCTTGCACTTGAGTCGCTACATCATTTGTATCGAGCGTTGCTGAACCGGTGACGCCTTTTAGCGAAACGTAATAAATATAGCCGCCACAATGGGTCAATACTTGCTCGCGGCGCTCCGGCAAAGTGGTCGGCGATAATAAGAAAATCTCATTCATCGAGTTGTCAGTCAAATGCTGGGTGAAGCTGCCCGCCTCTGCTGGTGGCAAATCAACCATCAAAATACCATCGACGCCGCACTGCTCGCATAGTGCGACAAAGTTGTCATAACCGATGATTTCAACGGGATTGAGATAGCCCATCAAAATGATTGGGGTTTGGCTGTCTTGCTGACGAAACTCAGCGACCATTTTTAGCGCATCACGCGTACTGGTACCTGCGGCTAATGCACGCTCTCCTGCCAAGGCAACGACTGGGCCATCAGCCATTGGATCGGAGAAGGGTAAGCCTAATTCGATCATATCTGCGCCATGCTTGACTAAGTCATGAAGCAAACCAACGGTGCTGCTAGGATTGGGGTCGCCTGCCATGACATACGGAATCAGGGCTTTTTTATTTTGTGCTTTTAAGGTTTCAAAAGTGCTTTCAATTCGGGTCATAGTGTTCTCTTATAGTTTTGTTAAATAAATTTTTAGCTTATCTGAATGTGTTTTTACCAGCCAATATCCATTAAATTATCAGGATTATCCTGCGATAAATATTCGATACTATTAGCTTTTTGCTTATGAAAGGTATTCATAATATTCAATATTTCACGTAGATCAATATAATGTTGACCATTCAAAATATTGTAATGCTCATATAATGTAAATTTTTTGTGAGCTAACAAGCCGTCAATCCGTCTGCCTTCATTTTTCATAGCTTCCACATGTTCTTTTTTATATATTATCGAAAAACCAATACCAGAATGACTGCTTTGATTTAGAGAAAACTTTTCAACATCATCGAAGCTTACTGTTTGATCATGATGTAGATTATCAATAAATATAAAGAAATGAGATAGAAAGATAATGCTATTTTCTTTAATAACCATAATTGGCACATGCTTCCAAGTCAACCGCTTTGCGACCCATGGATTTGGAACGACAAAACTGTTATAGGCACGATGCACCCAATACGTCATCATAACGAAAAACAACATGGGTATAGTTGAAAGAGACCAAAGCCCAAGAATACTTCTTACAATTTCATCAATTGTTGTAACCGTATAACTTGTCGAAAACTCCCAAACGGCCATCAAGACATACATCACTACCCATACAGTGGCAACTACAAATAAACCATAACTCTGCCAAAAACTGACTCTTTCAGTAGGCACACCCACACTTATTGTGACTGGCGCTGTTAGCACCGCTTGATCTGGATACTTGCTCAACTGGCTAGGCTTACTCGGTATTAAGCGGTTCAAATTCATGAAGGTATACTATCGATAATAAAAACATAGCCAGCAACATTGGTAATTACTTTGCTCTATAGAGCAAAGTAATTACCGTATTGAGATATAGAAAATTTATTCAACTTAATAAGCTGCTAAACCTTCTTGTACAATAATCTGAACTCTTCTATTTTTACTACAACTCAATCCCTTCTGCTTTCATTACTGAATGCAAATCTTTATCACCGCGACCTGACATATTCACAATAATCGTTTGATCAGGCGTCATTGTTTTAGCCAGCTTAAGCGCGTAGGCAACAGCATGGGCAGATTCAAGCGCAGGGATAATACCTTCTTTGCGGGTGACTTCATGGAAGCCTTCTAGCGACTCTTTATCGGTACAGCCCACATATTCAACACGCTTCATGTCTTTTAAGAAACTGTGTTCAGGACCAACGCCCGGATAGTCAAGACCAGCAGAGATAGAATGCGTCTCTTGAATCTGTCCGTCATCATCTGCCATTAGGTAAGTACGATTGCCGTGCAATACACCAATACGACCAGCTGCTAGTGGCGCTGAATGACGACCTGTTTCGATACCATCACCTGTCGCTTCGACACCATACATTTTGACATCAGTATCATTTAAGAAGTCAAAGAACAGACCAATTGCATTTGAGCCACCACCGACACAGGCGACTAGGGCATCTGGTAATTTGCCAGTCATTTGCAAATGCTGAATGCGCGCTTCTTTACCGATAATCGCTTGGAAATCACGCACGAGTAGCGGATAAGGATGCGGGCCAGCGACCGTACCAATAATGTAATAAGTGCTATCGACATTGGTGACCCAATCACGCATCGCTTCATTCATCGCATCTTTAAGGGTACGTGAGCCAGAAGTGACTGGCACCACCGTCGCACCCAATAAACGCATACGGTAGACGTTCATCTTTTGGCGTTCGACATCATCAGCACCCATATAGACGATACATTCTAACCCTAAACGTGCGGCAATCGTCGCCGTCGCTACGCCATGTTGCCCTGCGCCCGTCTCAGCGATGATACGTTGTTTGCCGCTCATCTTGGCAAGCAGTGCCTGACCAATAGTGTTATTTACCTTATGCGCACCAGTATGGTTAAGGTCTTCACGCTTAAAGTAAATTTGCGCACCACCAATCTCATCACTGAGACGCTTGGCATGATAAAGCGGTGTTGGGCGACCGACGTAATTGACCAAATCGTTATGGTACTCTTCCCAGAATGCAGGATCGGCTTTGACTTTGGTATATAACGCTTCTAGCTCTTCTAGTGCTGCCATCAATGTTTCAGAAACAAAACGACCGCCATGCACACCAAAGTGCCCACGAGCATCGGGATACTGATTGAAGTCTTGCACATCAGCTGGATTGGTAAAAGTATTGACGGCTTGTGCCGTGGCTGATAAATCTTTGTTAGCGACATGACTCATGATAATTCCTACTGTAATAAGTGGTATTTTTTAATATAAATAGTGGAGAACGAAAAAATAAGATTTAAGCAGAAAATCGGAATAACGACCAAACAAGGATAAAGGTGCTTTATGAATCGCTTAGATGGCGTCAGTGACCGTCACGCTTTGCCATCGATCGCGTTTGACCGCTTTCATAAAGGCGCGCATTTTGGCAGCATCTTTTTTGCCTTTAGCCGCCTCGATACCACCGCTGACATCAACAGCGTAAATGGGTAACTCTGTCGTCGCAGCGACGTTTTGAGCATCAAGACCGCCCGCTAAGACAATCGGTAACGAGCTATGGTGAGGAATAAGGCTCCAATCAAAGCGCGCGCCTGTACCACCATATTTATGCTGATGATAAGCATCGAGCAAAATACTACTCGCCCCTGCCGCTGCAAAGCTATCAATACGCGCGCTTACGCTAGCAAGGGTATCTTTCTCCGCATTGATGCGTAAGGCTTTTATCCAGCGTTTATTGACCGCATTTGCCAGTTGTTGGCACTGCTCAGGGCTTTCATCACCGTGGAATTGAATGATATCAAATGCAACATGGTTCGCCAGTTCAACCAACTCTTCGTGTGACATATTAACCACCAAGGCGACGACGCTGACAAAGGCAGGAACGGCGATGCTTAAGGTTTGGGCTTGTTCCATGGTCACAGCACGTGGACTGGGCGGATAAAATACCAAGCCGACCGCATCGACACCCAATTGGGTGGCAGTATGAATATCAGCTACGTCGGTAAACCCGCAAAACTTCACGTGCATGGTGTGACCTTAAAATACAGCAGCCATAGATTGGCTGTCATAGCGATTAAGCATAAAATGATGAGGATTTGTTACTCAATGAGTAAATCAATTGCATCCAAAAACTTATCCTAGCATACTTTTATTCATAGTTTTGTTTATGATTGCGATTGATTAATATGAGGATACTTAATGTCTAACACTGCGTCGGCAACTACCACTACCATTGATGACAACGATGGCAATAATAATAGCAACGATGATAATACCAGCCTAACCTCTGCCCATTATTTGATGTGGTTTCGCCGTGATCTACGCCTACATGACAACACCGCTTTAGCAGCGCTTTGTGAGCGTGCCCGTGATAATGACGCATCAGTAAGCGCTTTGTTCTTCCTCACCCCTGAGCAATGGCAAACGCACGACATGTCCTTGGTTCAACTCGATCATATCGCCCGTACCTTGCCAATATTGGCAAATGACTTGCACAAACAGTTAAATATCACCTTGCATGTACAGGTTTGCGATAGTTTCTCTGATTGTGTGGATTCATTAGACGCCTTATGTGCAGCCAATAATATTAGCTGCGTCATGGCCAATCATGAATACGAGGGCAATGAGATTGAGCGCGACGCACAATTGAGCCAGCTGCTTGCAAAAAACGACATCGAGTTTATACGCTGGCATGATCAATGCATTTTACCACCGAAAAGCATCACCACCAATGACGATAGTATGTATCAGGTATTTACTCCGTTTTATAAAAAGTGGCGGCATACCTTGGAAGTTAGCAACATACAACTGCATAAAGCTTTAGCAATCGATAGCAATAGCAATAGCAATAGCAATAGCAATAGCAACAAGGCTGCTTTAAAAATATCAAAACAGACCGTTAATACTGTCGACGCGATAGAAACATTAAGCCAAAAAGTGGTTAAAGACTACCAACAGTCATTAGCCAACAATACCCAGCTCCGTCATATTGATAGTGAGGCACAGCTTACTCACGCACGTGACGCTTATCCTGCTGGAGAAGTCGCCGCTTGTCACCGCTTGGATCAATTCGTTGCGGATGATATTCATAACTATGATGTGAGCCGCGATGTGCCAAGCTTGCACGCCACTAGTCAATTATCAGCGTATCTGACAATTGGGGTCATCAGTCCCAGACTTTGCTACCTACAAGCGGCTAAAGCACAAGAACAATTGCATGGTAATGATGGCGACAATGAAGACATTAATCGCTGGATCAGTGAGCTGGCGTGGCGAGACTTTTATCGCCATGTATTAGACTATAAGCCAGAACTTATCCAGCATCAAGCTTATAAAAATGAGACCGATGTTAAGATTAATTGGTCATACAATGAGGATGATTTTGATGCGTGGTGTACGGGCAGGACGGGTGTGCCCTTAGTCGATGCCGCGATGCGTTGCTTAAATGCGACGGGCTTTATGCACAATCGCTTACGCATGGTCACCGCGATGTTTTTGACCAAAGACTTATTGATTGATTGGCGCTTAGGCGAGCGCTATTTTATGCAGCAACTGATAGACGGCGACTTTGCCTCAAATAATGGCGGCTGGCAATGGAGCGCATCGACCGGTACGGACTCTGCGCCCTACTTCCGTATTATGAATCCCTTTAGCCAAGCCAAAACTCATGACCCTGATGGGGAATTCATAAAGGAATGGTTACCTGAATTAAAGGATATGCCTGCCAGCATTTTGCATAGCGAAGACAAGATACGTAAAGCTATCAACACAGACGATAGGTTTAGGCGGTTAGATTACCCCGCCCCAATGGTCGAACACAAAGCGGCACGGCAACTGGCGATTACTGAATTTAAAAAATAAGTATTGAATTAAAAAACAGTCATGAGTTTAAAAAAGTCGTAAAGCTGATATGTTTGAGAAGAAAGCGTTAGCTGTTTACTTTGGCTTTATTTTGCGGCGCACTGCCAGTTTGTACCAAACTACTTTGTGCCGCCTTAGCGTTACCAGTATCGATAGCTGGCTTTACTATTCGCGTCTGAATCGTATAAATGGCATACGCTAGACAAGTAAAGCTTATAATGAGCAGCACCCAAGTCGCAAAAGATAGCGACTCCGTTTCTTTGCGGTGTTTGGTTAATTTGCGCTTCTCATGAGCAGACGGCTGATTATTAGGAGTTGTCATATATGCCACCTCTTACATTATATAAGCTTAGTATTAACGACAGCATTTATAAAGCTATCGTTAATAATAAATAAGTCCTGCTATATAATATAGTAACCTTATTACCAATAATTTCAAGCAACATCTGCTAATCGGCGTAGCAATTCATTAAAGCGTTTTCATTTAACTACCCGTACTAAAACATTCTCTCTCCAAAACCTTTTATTAATAAAACCTAAGCATTAAGCCGTTGGCAATTGGCACGCCCCTGCGCCCTGCGTGGTGACCGTGACCACAGCTCCTGTCAACGCAAACAGCTGTTGTATCTGCGTTTGAGCGTTTTTTAGTGCCATGTTCATGACATCGCCGCGACAAGCACGCTCAAGCACTTCTTTTTTTGCCATACTCTGTGCTTGCTCCCAGATTTTAGGATCCACTTGCATCATACCAAAAGCCCCAGTTTGCCAATCATAAATCTCGATATCATCTAGATAAACCGAAAATATCTCTGAGGGTGGCAAAGTAATATCAATCTGCGGCATCATTGAGACTGGCGTGTTCGCGTCGCCCTCCTCTGTTTCACCTACATTAGTATTAGACTGAATATCAGGTTGTACCACTTGTACCATCTCAGGTGTCAATGCGCTTAAATCAATCCCTGCTTCTACACGACCACGGGCGATAAACAACCCTTTTTGCTCATCTTGCCACAGTTTCATCCAACTTCCTGGACGCTCACTGGTGATAACGGTATCTACGCTAAAGGCAACCGTTTGCAGGCGATTGAGCTGCTGAATTTGCGTGACCACGCCTTCACGAGTAATGGTTTCTATTGGCTTTTCTTTGCTAAGATTTTGCGCGGTATAAATAGCAAAGACGATGGCGGCCAAACCAATCAGTAACACTAGCCACGACATCAGGGCAATCGGGTTTTTTTTCGGCTGATTCGCATTATTATCGGCAAGAGAACGTTTATCAGGATTGATCATTTAAGCCACCTCAATGTTTTATCGTTTATTGTTAGAGTTTTATAATTTATTTATAGAAAGCTTTATTTATGGACACTTCTTATATAAAAGCCTCTTCTAGAAACTGTGTTTGATCATTCGCTTAATCAGCTTTTTATGAATAGAGTCCGTAAATATGGTGTGACTTAGATGATGTTTTTGAACCATTACTTCAAGTAATAACTACCAATGCTCTACATAATTGTTGACAAATATCCCTACATAAAAAGAGTAGAGATCTTTATACAAATGTCTTTAGAATCAGTAAATCATCGGATGATTGAGGTGAGACTGAGCTGTTTCTACGATGTTCGCTCTGAAAAAACAAAAAGTCATTGCGTCTTAGGCAAACTTTACCTAACATAGTCAGATTGCATGAACAAAATGCCAGCATATATTTATTCTTCAGGCTTTTAGTCTGAATATTTGTGTTTGCATAGCCCGATATATTGATGCATCAACTACAACTACGTCCTACTGTATGCAGGATGTGGTTACTAAAGTGCTTTTTGTGAAAGCCTTCTTCTGCTAGGCAATGTCCTAGCCTATTACCAAGTAATAAAGGTAAGCTTGCGGCGGTTCTGAGACTTTCAGCAACATGCTCAACATCCTACTACTTCTTATTTTTTATCGTTGATAAGGTTACGCTTTATTTATGAAAGCCAGTCAATTTTTGTTTGCTACTCTAAAAGAAACCCCAAGTGATGCCGATATCGCTTCAAGCCAATTAATGGTGCGCGCCGGTCTTATTCGTAAAATCGCTTCTGGGTTATATATTTGGTTGCCCATGGGGCTGCGTGTCTTGCAAAAAGTCGAACGTATTGTTCGTGAAGAGATGCAGAATATTGGCGCGCAAGAAGTGCTTATGCCAATGACCCAGCCAGCGGAACTCTGGCAAACGACCGGACGTTTTAATGATTACGGCCCTGAGCTATTGCGCTTTAAAGACCGCCATGATCGCGACTTTGTGCTTGGTCCGACCCATGAAGAAGTCATCACCAATCTTGCGCAAGGCGAGCTACGTAGTTATAAACAGCTACCGATTACTTTCTTTCAAATTCAAAACAAATTCCGTGATGAGATTCGTCCACGCTTTGGTGTGATGCGTGCGCGCGAATTCACCATGAAAGACGCCTATTCATTTCATGTTGATCAGGCCTCATTGGCCAAGACTTATCATGATATGTATGACGCTTACACGCGCATTTTTACTCGTTTGGGTTTAGACTTCCGTGCGGTACAAGCAGACACTGGCTCCATCGGTGGTTTTGCGTCGCACGAGTTTCATGTCTTAGCAGATAGCGGCGAAGATGATATCGCCTTTTCAGATTCTTCTGATTATGCAGCGAACGTTGAGCTGGCAGAATCGGTGAGCACTGCTGAGCGTCAGCCACCCAAAATGGAACGCGAAGACGTGTTAACTGAAGAGATGACCAGTTGTAAAATGGTTGCTGAACATTTGGATGTTCCATTAGCCACTACGGTTAAAACGTTAATCGTTCATGGTCATGATGAGAATGATGAGCCACAGCTTATAGCGATCGTACTGCGCGGTGATCATCAATTAAATACGATCAAAGCGGAGAAAATCGAAGAAGCCAACGTCCCATTGACCATGGCATCTGATGAAGAGCTAAAAGCCGCAGGTCTGCATAAAGGCTATATCGGTGTTGATTTAGATATGCCGGTGTTTGTCGATCGTTCGGCAGCAGCACTATCAGATTTTGTCTGCGGTGCGAATGAAGTCAATAAACACACCATCGGTATGAACTGGGCAAGAGACACTCGTATCACGCGTATTGTTGATGTGCGTAACGTGCAAGAAGGCGACCCTTCTCCTGATGGTAAAGGCAGTCTAAAAATCAAACGCGGTATCGAAGTGGGTCATATCTTCCAGCTCGGTGATAAGTACTCGCAAGCGATGAATGCGACCGTATCTGGTGAAGATGGCAAGCCAGTCACTCTAATGATGGGTTGCTACGGTATTGGTGTCAGCCGTATTATCGCTGCTGCTATCGAACAGAATAACGATGAAAACGGTATCATGTGGCCAAAAACGCCGACCGTTGACGATTCGATTGCACCTTTTGAAGTCGCTATCATACCGATGAAGTCAAAAGAAGAGACCGTCATGCAGACCGCTACTGCCCTGTATGACGAGTTAAAGGCTCAAGGTATCAACGTGCTACTCGATGACCGTAACGAGCGTCCTGGCGTTAAGTTTGCTGATCTTGAATTGATTGGTATTCCGCACCGTATCGTCGTCTCTGATCGCAATCTTGCAGAGGACAAATACGAGTACGTCAATCGCCGTGAGACAGAAAAGCAGATGCTAAGCCGTGAAGAAGTAATAGCAAAAGTAAGCGGCAAATAGTTTTACTCGTAAAAACTGTGCCATAAAAAGCGCTTATCTCATTTAATGAGATAGGCGCTTTTTTACTTCTAAAAAATGAAAATTGTTATTTGATATTATATTTTTTAGCAATCGCCTTACTACGTTTCTGACTCTCATTAGCGGTGCAAACATTAGCGCCAATCTGGGCGTACACCACAGAATTATTCATTGGACCGTCGTATTCAAAGTCACACTTATCGCTGCGACTCTTTAACCATATACGTTGTTCTTTGTCCAACTGCTGTTGTTGTGTCGTATTCAAAGTACGATAAGCACTCATATAAATTTTATTAAGGCGATTTTTTTCGACTATAATCGCATCATTACCACAATCATAAGCCACTTCCATATAAGCATCTTCACAGTTATATTGATTTTCAATAAACTCCGCTTGTGCCGATTGCATGAGAGAGATAGACAAAGCAGCTGCCGCTAGCGCCGTCAAAAAACCAGTTGCCCATTTCATCTTGACCTCCCAGGCAAAGCAAAATAACATCTGCCTAAATGAGCATATAAACGTATTTGATGAGTATTAGCAAGCACTCTTAGTCTACTGACGAATCAAGCGGCTTGGCTGTGGTAATAAGCGGATATCACTCACACGGCAAGGATTGATATCGATACCGCCGCGGCGCGTATACCACGCACGAACCATCAACTCGCTTGGCTCATACTGTTTGCTTAAATCAGCAAATATCTGCTCGACACACTGCTCATGAAAACCATTATGCTGGCGGAAACTTAAGATATAACGCAGCATGCCAGCGTCGTCGACTGTCTTATCACTGGTCATCGAAACCGCCAATGTACCCCAATCTGGCTGATTGGTCACCGGACAATTACTACGCAGTAAATTAGAATAAAAAGTATAAGGCTGAGCACTGGCAATTTCTGAATGAGCATTCGTTCTAGCATCGCTCAATAAAGATGCATCAGGATGCTCGCATAATGCAATCTTTTCGCTAGTATTGGCAAGCGCGTCATCAATACACGCACCCTCAGGCTGAGCAATCAATAACTCTGATGTCTTATTATAAAGATTATCATCCAAGCCAAACAGCTCAACTTGCACTTCTGCTTGTACGCATGCCGATAAGTCTTTAGCAATCAGCGTTTGCACAGCTTCCCAACTAGGGAATTCGGTAAAGTTGATACTGTTCAAATACAGCTTAAGTGATTTTGACTCGACGATAAATGGCGAGCTAGCAGGAATACCAAAACGTGCGATAGCCACTTGCGAGAGTCCTTGCGGATTCAACCAAGACATCTCAAATGCCTGCCACCAATCGATGCCAACCATCAACTTATCATCTTGCCAGCCAATGGCATCACGCCCCATACTGCGGGCAATAGGATATAAGGTTTCTGGACTATACTCAGTTGGATAGTCAGTAGTTTGCTCACCCAAGATACCGTGAATACTCATAAGTTACTTACCTTGCATACTTAAATATAATGAAATAAAAACCAGCCATTTTACAGCAATGGGTTATTTTATGGGAATAAGTTGCCAATTGGATGTGGGGTCGGCTTTCACTAACTTAAAGCGTACTCGATATCCTACATCATCTGTTTCATTGATAAGATAATAAAAGTCGACCAAAACGTTATCATTACCTTGCCATTCAATATCAACATCTTCAAAATCATGTTTTTGTTCTCGATTTTGGTAAAATGCCAAATGCGCTTTTAATTCACTGGGGTCACTTTCATAAACTATTTGATAACTGCCTTCTCTGTGCTTTTGCCAAATCGTAATATTTTCTTCACCTATATAACGCTCTACTGTAGTAATACGTTCTTTGTTGGGTGATACCCTAATATCAATACCATCAAATTGTTGATTAAAGCCAGTTTTGAGATTAATAAGTATCGTATTTTCTATTTCAGGGAAACTTCTCAACAAGTACAGCAGTTGTCTCTTTTGGTCATAATCATATAGCGAAAAATAAGAGTGAGATTGGCCGTCAGGAGCAAACAGCTCATCACGAAAAACCAACGGTAAGCTTCGATTGGGTACTTGGATATATATCGTATCTTTTTCTCTCGAAACGCGGTTGCTCAATCTCCACTTTTCGCTAAGCTTGTTATCATGTTTCTCTAAGCTTGTCTCAAGGCATTTCCTATAAGCGACCAGACTGTCGTATTCACACTCATTATCAAAGTAATCTGATTTTCTGGCTGGGTTTAGTGCTTTCCAAACATAGTCATCCATTGTCGCTTTGGGCAGTTCTGCTTGCGCTGAAACAGAGAGCATTGATAACATTAGTAGTAATCCACTCGTCATACAGATGCGAATTGAATTGGCTACTGGTAGAGTTACTTGCATATGAGAGTTAAACCTTTTTATTATTTTTTAATCGTTGGTATTAGCATCAGTTGAAACTCTCTGCCATTTACCTTCTTTATTGTCAGCCGCATAAATATAGCGCACGCGAAATGCTACCGTGTCAGTGGGATTGACTCTGTAATAAAAATCAACGTTGATTTTATTATCGCTTGTCCAACTGATATCTCGCGCTTCGTACACTTCATATTTTTTATCCTCATCATCATCTTGCTCATACAATTCATTACTACCAAATACCATTGTATAGCGTCCGTCATTGTTAGCTTTTTGACGATCCCATAACATTATATCTTTAGCCATACCTCCTCACTTGTCGATGGCTCTAAAGCTAAAGGCGCTGCCTGTGCATCTAAGGCTGCTATTGTGGTCAATATAAATAGTCCTGCGACAGTCAATGCTGTTTTTATATAACGAGAAATAGCGATCATTTATATATCACCTGCATGTAGCTGCCACTTATCCGTTGAGGCATTCTTAATAAAGGTATAACGCACTCGAAAAGCTGCGGAATCCTTTTCATTTAGCTTATAAAAATAATCTGCATAAAATTTACTATCATTCAACCAAGTAAGGGTTTCGGCATCATAAACCAGCTTGGCTTTGTCCGCTTGATAAAAATTTTTATGACTGTCGTAGTTTTTTGAATCGTCACTACTGCTATAGACTTGTTTATAGTAGCCTTCATAGTAACCACTATCTTGCAGTGCCCAAATATTAATGTTTTCAGTAGCGCCCATCTCGCTTTCAAACCCTACGATATATCTCATATCAGGCGAAACACTTAGCTTCCTAAAATCAAAATCTTGCCAAAACCCAGTCTTCAAATTGACCACTGTCAGAGTTTCTGATTCATAAAAGCTTTGATGTATGGTCAGTAATTGCCGCGATTTATCATAATATTTTAATGAATAATAAGCATTGAAATCGGTCTCAAAAGGACTGGAATAATCAACCAATACTAGTGGGTGTTTACGATTAGGCACGTCAATATAAATCGCATTTCTTTCTCGAATAACTCTGTCGTCAATCCCCCACTGCTTACTAAACGCATTATCAACATCTTCTCGCAAGTTATAAAGGCAATTTTGTAGAGCCGCATGAGTCTCATATTTGTAATCATGATTACAGTCATATTTATAAGATGCAGGATCTAGAGGCTTCTCCATAACCACCCAATCATAATCATCGGTAGTCGCAAACGATGCCGCGATAGCAATAATGGAAAAGCTACTTAATGCAGCTAGTATAAAAAACTTGTGTATTAGTGAAGTTTTAAACATAAAAAAAAGCCCAACAATGTTAGGCTTTTATAATAAGACTATCGGTATACTGATGACAAGTTATCGAGGTGATAAATTAACTACAAGCGCACACGCGAGCCATCGCTTAGTAAACGATAAGAGATGACATAAAACACCACGCAAAATACAAAAATCGCTGCCATTGAATACCAGACGTTGACATCAGAATAGCCCAAAATTCCGTAGCGGAACGAATTCACCATATAGACAATGGGATTGAGTAACGAGACGTTTTGCCAAAATGTTGATAACCCTTCCATTGAGTAAAAGACGCCGCCCAAAAAGGTAAGAGGCGTTAATACAAAGCTCGGAATAATAGAGATATCATCAAATGAGCGGGCAAAAACGGCATTAATAAAGCCGCCCAGCGAAAACAGTATCGAAGTACCAAGCACGGTAAATATCGTCACAAATAAATGTTCAATACCAAGATCGGTAAAGAACAGCGCGACGATAGAGACAATAATAGCAATGGCCAAACCACGGAAGATACCACCGCTGACGTAACCCATTAAGATAGCATGCTTGGAGACAGGAGAGACTAACAGCTCTTCAATACTCGCGGTAAACTTGGCACTAAAAAAACTAGAGACCACATTAGAGTAACTGTTGGTAATCACGGCCATCATGATAAGACCAGGGACGATGAACTGCATATAAGGCACACCGCCCATCTCGCCTACTCTATCGCCTATCATTTTACCAAAGATAACGAAGTAGAGCGTCATAGTAATGACGGGTGGCAACAAAGTCTGTGGCCAAATACGCAAAATTCGGCGTACTTCTTTTAGCAATATCGTCCGAAAAGCAATCCATTTTTTGGACCATGACATACTGTCATTAGGGTCTACTACTATTTTCTGATTCATAGTCCTGACTCCTTCATACTGTCTTGATTCTGGATATTTTGGTCGACAAGGCGCATAAACAGCTCTTCTAAACGGTTAGACTTGTTACGCATACTGGCAATAGTAATACCTTGCTCGGACAATTGCGTAAACACGCCATTCAATGACTCACCTTCTGTTAAGGTTACCTCAAGCGTGAGATCATCTGGTTGCACCACTTCAGTCACGCCCGTCAGTTGCAAGGGATGCTCAAGCGGCGCCGAGACGTCAAAGACAAAGGTCTCGACCGACAACTGCGCCAGCAAATCCTTCATATCTGTATTGATTCGAATCTCACCATGATCCAAGATAGCGATGCGCTTACATAGCTGCTCAGCCTCTTCAAGATAATGGGTCGTCAGAATAATCGTGGTGTTCTCTTCGACATTAATCTGCTGCATAAACTCCCACATAGAACGGCGCAGCTCAATATCGACCCCTGCGGTTGGCTCATCGAGAATCAATAGCTTAGGCTTATGAATCAGCGCTCGGGCAATCATTAAACGACGTTTCATACCGCCTGACAGCTCCCGCGACTTACTATCACGTTTATCCCAGAGACCCAATGCTTTTAGCAAGCGCTCAGCGCGTGGCTTTGCCTCTTTGGCAGAAATACCAAAATAACCTGCTTGGGTTATCAGAATATCTTCTACTTTTTCAAACATGTTAAAGTTAAATTCTTGTGGGACGACGCCAAGATACTGTTTAGCCACCGAAGGATTGGCTAATAAGTCGACACCAAAAATATTTACACTGCCGCTGGTTGGCTTAAATAATGAACTAATAATGCCAATCATCGTCGATTTACCAGCACCGTTCGGTCCTAGTAGCGCAAAAAAACCACCTTGTGGCACCGTTAAACTGACATCTTTTAATGCCGAAAACCCGTTATCATAAGTTTTGGATAAGTTCTGAATAGATAGCGCTGGTACTTCAGACATGAATACCTCTTTATTTGTTATAAAATTTACATCAAAACTGCTTTGTAGAATATTTTAGCAGGTACGATTTAATGTCTTAAAGTGAGGCTATCAACACCACATTTCAACTGCATTATGTGAGAAGTACCATATTAATAATACTCATCATCAAAAAAAACGCCTACCTCATTAAATGAAATAGGCGTTTAATCAATGAGTATCTTAAAAATTCAATAGGCTATGTATCACCGCCCATAATGGCTTGGTAATGATTAGCTGGCTTCACCAACCATATAGTCTACTGCATTTTGAACTTCTTCATCAGGAATATCCGCACCACCTTTAGCAGGCATCGCGTTGAAGCCGTTGATCGCATGGGTATATAGAGTATCTTTACCTTTTGCTATACGTGGTCCCCAAGCCCCTGCGTCCCCTAACATAGGTGAACCAAGCAAACCTGAAGCATGACAAGTCTGACAAACAGCGTTATAAACAGCAGCACCATCACGAGGGCCATCCCCTGCCGAAGGACCTGATGAGCGTGCGGTTACATCACAAACTTCATCGTCTTCGAAACATACTGTAGCAACAGGCTGAATACGCGCAATCAAATTAGGATATAGGGCAATGAGCTTTTGTACTTGCGGCGTATCTTGCGGAATAGGCTCTTCATCAGCCGCAGGCGCTGCAGCAGCCATCTCTTCCGTTGCCGCAGCGTCATCTGTGGTGCCGTCTGCTGTCACGCTCGCATCAGCTACAGCAGTGTCATCTGTAGTATCGGCAGCAGCTTGGGTATCATCACCGAGCTGTTGTGGCGCATTTTCGACCACCTCTTGCGCTTCTGCTACATCAGAGACAGTTACAGGGGTATCTGCAACATCTTCCGCTTGGCTCACCGCGATACTAGCAATTCCTAGAATGGCAGCTGCCGATAACATCACTACTTTTCTCATTCGTCACGTTCTCTTATTACAGATACAAGGACTCGCATGACTTGGACATTCTGTTTATCCTCTTTTGACGACACCTCGTCATCAATAGCAAACAGCCATCCCGCCTGCAAGCGCACTTGTAATCGGTGATTATAAATATGAATTGTCCCTGACATTATAAGGGAAAAGGCAGGTAAATTGCCATGCCTGTTTAATGACTATCTTGTTTTTTCTTAAAAAGCGTCAATAGCAGCCTTCGCTCATTGGCTTTCTGGCTTTTATTTGTTAGACTAGGCGGTCTTTATTTTTCGACAGACTGCCCTGTCAATAATACTCAATTAAACGTAGTATGCAGTATTGAGCAACCTAGCAGTCAACTCGTATTATGCGCTCGTAGCTCAGTTGGATAGAGTATCGGTCTCCGAAGCCGAGGGTCGTGGGTTCGATTCCCGCCGAGCGCACCACTTCTTATGAATGATATTTCATCTCTCCCTAGCATTACCTCCTAATACTTCTAGCACCCTACCTACTAACACTTCCAAAAACCTTTAACAGCAACACTCTGCGTCTTTAGCTGTTATTAACTATGATGTATTAACACCTATAAAATGTTGTACATATCGTTGTCAACCTTTATTCAATATATGTCATCTTCTAATTGAGCCGCAATTTGCCTTCCTACTTGCCTGCCTGATTGCCTATTTATAAAACTGTATGACTGACACTACTCTGCATCCTGTAAGTTTGCAGTTAATTGGGCACGGTTGGGGACTCGGTGGTAATTAATCACGGGTACGTCGCCTAGACGCCGTTGACCAGCGGCCACTTTTTTATCAATAGTAATCATCGCAATCTTTTTGTTTTGCTCGCTGATAACTAAATGATTGGCCTTACGATTAACGCGATAGTCAGGAAAATAGTTATTAATTAATACCGCTGTTTTTTGTAGGTCATCATTACTAGGTTTTTTCGCGCCTTTGGGTGATTTATTATCAAAGGTCTCATCCGCTTTTGCGCCTCGCGTCTTTGCGACCAGCCAAAGGGCTGCGACCACGGCTAGCAACATGACAAGCCACCAAATTCCATCTATCATAGAAATATGTATCCATTGTAAGCAGGGGTTATGCCATGTTAGCAGAATTACCACCAGCGTTAATAGCTGAAGTAGCGCTTGCCGCCAAACTATTGGACTCAAAACAACGCATCTGCATTTTAACGGGCGCAGGGATTTCAGCAGAAAGCGGTATTCCCACTTTTCGAGACAAACAAACAGGATTGTGGGAGAACTACGGCGTTGAGGATTTGGCGACACCCGAGGCGTTCACTCGCAACCCAAAGCTGGTATGGTCGTGGTATCAGTGGCGCAGACAATTGGTCGCGGACAAAAAACCGAATCCTGCTCATGAGGCCTTAGCGCAGTGGCAATACCATAGCCAATCAACCGACCAGCAGGTAACACTCATCACGCAAAATGTCGATGACTTACATGAGCAGGCTGGTAGTAGCGTGACTCATTTGCATGGTAATCTGTGGGCCAATCGTTGTAGTCAATGCGATGCACCCTATAAAAAGCAGTCTAGAGGCTCATATAGCAGCGCTGACACTATGGATTATAGTGAGACGCTAATTAACTGCCCACATTGCGAGGGCTATATCAGACCAGATATCGTTTGGTTTGGCGAAGCACTGCCAGTCCAAGCATGGCAAACCGCTGAAGAGGCGGCGGCGAATTGTGAGGTATTTATCAGTATTGGCACATCGAGCTTGGTCTACCCTGCGGCAGGGCTTGCACAATTGGCCAAGCAAAATGGTGCTAACGTTATCGAAATAAATCCTGACCCAACGCCGAACGCCATCGTTGATATTACCTTGGCAGAAAAAGCCGGTGTGATTATGCCGTTGTTAATCGAAAAAATCACGGCGCTGTAATCGTTTGACCCTAGAAGCATCTCGTATAAAAAGAAAAGGCTTAACAATTGACATCAACCGTTAAGCCCTAGCGAATAAAAACTTCATCAATCATTGCTTATTGCAAAGCAAGATCTACCTTTGCTAAATATTCCTTTTTTAACTCATCACTGATAAACGAAGAATGAAAGGCGTTCTTTACCAAAGTAACCACATCGTCTTCTGTCAGCGGTAAGTTTTCGCATATATTTATAAAATTCTGATTCATGTAGCCTTTGAAATACGCTGGATCGTCAGAATTTATGCTGACATTTAGACCGTAATCTAGCAGTGCTTTGATATTGTGCTCTCGATAGGTTTCAAACACTTTGAGTTCGATATTGGAGTTCGGACAAACCGTCAACGGCATTTGCTCGTCTTTTAAGCGTTGCATCAGCTCTGGGCTTTTGATCGATTGCACGCCATGATCAATTCTATTTATCTCTAATAAATCCAAGGCTTCATAGATATAAGTAAAGTCTGCCTCTTCGCCAGCGTGGGCAACCAACTTAAAGCCTGCTTCTTTGGCTTTTTTGAAAACGTCCTTAAACTTAGCAGGCGGATTGCCCAATTCTGCAGAATCAAGACCAACACCAATGATGTCATCTTTAAACGCCAGCGCCTCCTCTAAGGTCTCGAACGCCTCTGCTTGCGATAAATGTCGTAAAAAACACATGATGATGCAAGAAGTGATGCCATATTGTGCTTTGGCATCGGCAAGCGCTTTTTTGATGCCCGTTATCACGACTTCAAAAGGTACGCCCCTTGCCGTATGCGTTTGCGGGTCAAAAAATATCTCCGTATGAATGACGTTGTCTTCAACACACTTCAGAATATATTCCCATGTTAAATCATAAAAATCATCTTGAGTGATGAGAACATTGGCACCCGCATAGTAGATATCTAAAAAGGTTTGTAGATTGGTGAAGTTGTAGGCGCGGCGTACGTCTTCTATGTCTGTGTAAGAAATCTCTATTTGATTCTTTTTCGCCAATCTAAACATCAGCTCCGGCTCAAGTGAGCCTTCGATATGTAAGTGCAGCTCCGCTTTTGGCAGTTTCTTTATTAACTCAATCATAGTGTTCCAGTAGTGGTTTTTTATCGAGATGCCTCTTGGTCAGCACCCGCTGTTTTAGAGTCAGTATTATATTTCAATTTACCGTAAAACCCTATGGACAAACGCTAAGCTGTTTTTGCCACTAATAAGAACTATTTTATAAAGACTGATTTATAAATGCCAGTTCATAAAAACTATTTCAAAAATACTACCGTATCAGACAGCTCATTACCTGCGGGGTCATGCTCAAGATGATAGTACTGACGCAGGACTTGTCCAACTTCGTCTAACAATTCAGCCAAGCTCTCTTCAGTGTTTTTATTAGCGATGCCAGACACGGCTTTTTCACACATCGCCCGCCAGACTGTGGGGCTCACGTGAGTGCTGATACCGCGATCCGCGACTATCTCTAATTGGTGCTCGCAGATATTGACATAAATCAAGACGCCAGTGTTTTCTTCGGTGTCCCACACTCGATACTCGCTGAACAGATCCACCGCACGCTCGCGACAGTTGATATGGTAAGCCTCCTGAATCGGTAGATGATTTTCTATAATTAAAAACACCTCACCGCGATGACCACGTTCAGCGCTAGTCACCTTATCTGTCAGACGGGCTTTGGCTGCGGCTGTCAGCCATTTGCTATGCATCAAAGGGACAAACAGTACTTGACGCCACCAGCGCGCAAAGCTTGTCTGTGACGAGTTGTTTTGTGCCATTATATTATTTCCTCAAGTAAATCATTACTGACGGTCATTTAGTGTGTTTTTCTATTTAGCACCTACTAGCGATTTACCACGAACCGCCTGCGCCGCCGCCACCGAATCCACCACCGCCGCCGCCAAAGCCGCCGCCACCGAATCCACCACCGCTACCGCCGCCCATGCCGGGCAAGAAAATCATGCCGCCGCCTCTACGACCGCCACCACCGCGTCCGCCACGACCACCGCCGGAGCCACGCGAGATTAAAAATAGCCATATAAATATCGCCATGATTAAGGTCATAAAGAAGCCGCCGCCCAGTGCCAGCGAACCAGCAAAGAAACCACCAGCAGTTAAGATAGAGCCAAATATGCGACCAAAAATACTGGTGATAAAGCTACCAAATATCATCGCCATGACGAATAAAAAAACAGGCGATGGGCTGTCACCAATATCGTTTTGACTTTGACTGCGTTTAGCCGCTTGTGCATCAGCGCGCGCCAATACCTCAGGATCAGCACTAAGACGCATTTTAAGCGCCCCAACGCCTGCTAATATCCCAGCACCATAGTCGTTTTGCTTAAACAGCGGCGTGATATCTTCACGAATAATACGATTGACGGCGGCATCTGGTAGCACCCCTTCTAATCCATAGCCGGTTAAGATGTACATGTCACGATCATTGACCGCCACGACCATCAGCAAGCCATCATCGATGTCTTTATTGCCCAGCTCCCACTTCTCTGCAACTTGTAAGGCATAGTCAAATATTGGCACGCCATTGGTTGTTGGCACAATGACCACAGCTGCTTGCGCCAAGCCTTGCTGATAAATCGACCGTAGCTGCGCCTCTAATCGTTGTTTTTCTTGCGGGTTCAAGATATTGGCTTGGTCAACGACAGGACTATTTAATATCAGCTTATCCGCATCGACGTTTTCAGCGCTTGATTGGACAGCTGGCTTAGCAGGCGCTCGTGTTGCTGGATTTTCACTATTAGCCGTGTCACTGTTAGCCGCATTAGGATTGATTGCATCATTGCCAAGTAGGGCGCCATTAATCGCTTCGTTACCTAAAACCGCCTCGTTAATCGCTTCGTTAGACTCGCCTGCTTTGGCTATCGCCACCAAATCCTCGACGCTGCGATTTTGTTGGATACTCGAGGTGCTATTTGAGCCACTATCACTAGCCACTGCCGTATCATTGGGTGCCGCATACAGCACTGGCGCACTACTGATGCTCAGCGTAAATAGTAATACTGATAAGATTGCTTTTGAATGATTCATCTAATCTATACCACCTCAAGTGCCGTTTTTGCTGAATGCATAGTTGCTATGTTAATTAATACTACATTAATGGTTGCTACGTTAATGACTACTAAACTTCTCTGCTGACTCATCTGCTATGTTTTAAGCATTAACGCCAAAAGCAAAGCGGCAAACACCGCTTTACCTCAATCATCACTTATCTTTATGCTGCAAATGTCTTTTATGCTACCAATATTATGCGTCTTACTTTACTGAGCAGTTGCTGCATCGTCGTCGCCAAAATCAACACTGGGTGCTGTTGAAATGGCGTCTTCGTTGGCTACCGTAAAGTTTGGCTTAGCATCTAGACCAAATACTTTGGCGGTGATGTTGGTTGGGAACTGACGCACTGTTGTATTATAGCTTTGCACTTCTTGAATATAGCGGTTACGAGCCACAGCGATACGGTTTTCCGTGCCTTCTAGCTGTGCTTGCAAATCTTGGAATAGCGCATCTGATTTTAGCTCAGGATAGCGCTCAGACACTGCCATCAGACGTGATAATGCACCGGTCATTTGGTCTTGCGCAGCGGCATAACGCTCCATCGCCTCGGGGTCGTTAAGAAGCTCTGGGGTTATCGTAATACCGCCCGCTTGTGAGCGCGCAGCAGCAACTTGGGTAAACACCTCTTGTTCTTGTTCAGCGTATTGCTGTACGACTTTGACCAAGTTTGGCACTAAGTCTGAGCGGCGTTGGTATTGGTTGACCACTTCTGACCACGAAGCCGTTACCTGCTCATCTTGAGCTTGCAGATTGTTATAACCACAACCCGTCAAACCAACGGTAGAAGTCGCTAATACTGCTGATAGCAACATGGGTTTTATAATGGATTTACGCGTCATCGTTGTCTCTCCTAATAGTGATAAATAACAAATACCTAGTAACACGTTTTTTTATAACGGATATAACCGTTTATTTAACCATCTTGTGCCGCTACTTATCCAGTCTATCAACTGCTGGCCACCTTTAAAATATAGATAATGCTAGCAATGAGTGACGGTTAATACTAATAGCCTACAAGATATCCTGCCAATAATGGCGATATAACTCATCTTTTACAATTCATCGTTACCAAAACACAACCGCAAAGCATGTTTGCCCAATGCTTCACATTGATAATACCCTCGATTCATAATGATAGTCATTATTACTCAGTTGATAGCCATTATTACTCAATAAGCCCACACAGCATTTGTCTACTGCTAATATCTTATTATTCCTTAAACTTTGCTATAGCAAATAAAATATGAATATATCCTTAATAATATGAAGAAATTTCTAGTAATTGCGCCAAAAATATGGCAAATTGCAGTTACGTAGCCGTACGGTTTGAATACATTTGGTAGTGGACTTATCGTTCGTTTAGTATTAGAGGATTATGAACGTCTCATTAACTCTGTTAACGGCCTGCCACAATCTTAGATGACAAGTTGATAGATCTTTACCAGTGTAGCCAATCGATACGACTCATAGCAAGTTGAATGCTATCACTTTACTGATCAGTGTTTAATTACACAACCGACTGTTTTATCCGCTGGTCCATTGATAACAGCTCTTACGTCGATGATGTAATGACAAGATGTACCGCATAATAAATACAGCAAAGGATTGCAACTGCAGCTCATTTTAAAATTGACTCCAATGAGCGGTATACACATGGTCAGTGTTGCGAATAGGCCAAGCGGATAAATATAGACAACTGATATCCATACTCGTTGGTTAATTTAGTAAAAGTTGCAATTGCTTTATTTAACATACGCCACTTTTACTGACTATTACCATGTAGAGAACGTTTGAGGAATATAGATATGGAAGATATTTTTGGAAGTATCAATAATTATATTTGGAGTATCCCTTTAGTAGTTTTGTGCTTAGGTGCAGGCTTATTTTACTCCATCATGACGCGCTTTGTACAAGTACGTCTATTTGGTGAAATGATCAAATTGCTATTTACTGGTAAATCTAGTGCCGATGGTATTTCGTCATTTCAGGCACTGGCAGTATCACTTGCTGGTCGAGTAGGATTGGGTAACATCGCTGGGGTAGCCGCTGCTATCGGATTCGGTGGTCCAGGTGCGGTATTTTGGATGTGGATTGTGGCGTTTTTAGGCGCATCTACTGCTTATGTCGAATCGACACTAGCACAGATTTATAAAGAAAAAGATGTAATCACTGGCGAATACCGTGGTGGTCCCGCTTATTACTTTGAACGCGCTTTAGGCCAAAAATGGTACGGCATTTTATTTGCGATTTCCGCTATCATTTCTTGCGGTATCTTTTTGCCGGGTGTTCAAGCTAATGGCGTTGTTAATGCATTTGCTCAAGTAATGGGCGAAGGTACCGTGATGAACATCGGAGCCTTAGAAGTAGGCTCTATGCGTTTGATTGCATTGGCTATTATTCTAGTGGTTTTAGGTGTCATCATCTTTGGTGGTATTAAACGTATTGCAACCTTTACTGAGTATGCCGTTCCATTCATGGCTTTAGGCTATATTATTCTAGCTTTGATTATCATGTTTAGCAATTTCAGTTTGATTCCAGAAGTATTTGGTTTAATTATTAGTGATGCCTTTACCGCACAAGCTGGTTTTGGTGCTGCTATTTATTTAGGTGTTAAACGCGGTATTTACTCTAACGAAGCCGGTCAAGGTACGGGCCCTCACGCTGCTGCTGCTGCTGAAGTTGAGCATCCCTCACAGCAAGGTCTAGTACAAGCGTTCTCAGTCTACGTTGATACGTTGCTGGTTTGTTCTGCTACGGCCTTTATGATTTTATCTACTGGCATGTATAACATTCAGTGTACTGTGGCAAATAAGTGTACAACTGCAGCTGATGGAGAATTTATTGTCAGCAATATAGATACAGCTACAGAAATTAGCTCTCCAGCATTTACGCAAATGGCTATGGAATCAGTATATGGGGTTTATGGTAACTCGTTTATCGCTCTTGCGGTATTCTTCTTCGCCTTTACGACTATCCTAGCGTACTACTATATCGCTGAAGTCAACGTCACTTATTTGACACGCTTTATCGGTCGTGGTGCTCATAAAACGGGCCTATTATTGGTCAAAATTTTAATCATGGTTATGGTCGCCTACGGTGGTCTTAATTCTGCCGGTTATGTTTGGGTATTGGGTGATATCGGTGTAGGTCTTATGGCTTGGTTGAATATCGTGGGTATTCTTATGATTTTCATTGTGGCTCGTCCTACGCTTACCATGCTTAAAGACTACGAAGCACAGCGTAAAGCTGGCGTGAAACGCTATAGTTTTGATCCTGCTAAATTCGGTATCAAAAACGCCCCTTATTGGGAAGAGCGTCATCTAAAAGAGCAACAAAGAATGACAGCAGATCCACTACGTAAAGAGCATAAATAACGTTCTTTGATGTGCCTACTGTTCACTCTTATTAAGCAAAAATAAAAAAGCCCGAGACCATTGTCTCGGGCTTTTTGGTTTATAAGTTTGGAGTGATTAAAGTAAAAAACAGTAAAGGCAAACATAGCTTTAATAACGGCTTTGAGCGTATTTTCTTATGAGTGTAAGCATCTATAGTTAGTGAAAAGTAATATCGAACCATGAGACACTGCTGATAGCGTCGCGCTTTTAGGGTATTTTGACTATATGGTTAAATGACAGAAGCATCATGGCATTATGCATGGACAAAAAAATGCATGCACAAAAAAAGCCCAGCGCAGCGGCTAGGCTTTTTAGGTATTGCTAGTAGCTTATGTTAGTCGGCGTATAAAAGTACTTATACTTACCTAAACATAAGCCAGATAGTACAACTTACTCAGGCATTAATACGGCATCGATGGTATGTACCACACCGTTAGTCGCCATTATATCAGTACCAGTGATGTTGGCCGTTCCGCCGGTCGCATCAGTAATGACATTAGCATCGCTGATAGAAATCGTTGCGCCGTTAGCGGTTTTGATATCAGTACCATAAGGGATATCAGCGGCTTTAACTTCCATAGCTACTACGTGGTAAGGAAGTACTTTTTTGAGTAGATCGGTGTTAGCGAGTAACTCTTCTTTAGTCACGCCTAACTTCTCTAGTACTGGAGCAAAAGCGTCGTCAGTTGGAGCAAATACGGTGTATTTGGTGTCTTCCATCAACATAGTATCAAGGCCAGCGGCTTGAAGCGCTGCGGTCAAGATAGTTAGGTTCTCATTGCCCGCTGCTATTTCAGCAATCGTTTGAGTCGCCATGGTATCTGCCATTGGGTCAGCCATAGGCTCTGCTTCTGCAGATGGATCAACCATGACTTCAGGCTCAGCCATTGTTTCAGTCGTGGCTTCAGGCTCTACCGGTTCAGTAACAGCTTCTTTGTCATTACAAGCGGCTAGTGACATTGCTGCGGTAACGACGGCGATAGATAGTAAATTCTTCTTTAACATGGGTATATCCTTGTAGATGTTAATTAGTTTATGGGCTTAGTTAATAAAGCGGCTTATTAAAGTGACTTGTGCATTAATGAAGATAACAGTCAGCGATTAATAAGTCTCAGTAATCAACTGGCCAACTCTAAACATGTATTAAAATTAGTTCTGCTATATCAATAAATACGATTTTAACTGATTAATCTGCAATTCATGCTTGTTTAGGTAGCAACACTGTATTGATCACGTGTACTACCCCATTATTGATAAAATAACGTTTATAAAGTAACGTTTAAACAAAAATTGAAGTAAAGATTAGCGTTAAAAATATCTTTAATAATCAGCTTGCACAAACGATGGCTGGTACGAGTACCAGCGTCATCATATAAAAAGACAAAAAGTGAGCACTGCTTTTAATAAGTACTGATTTCAATAAGCACTGCTTTTAATAAACATTGCTGTCAACAATCATGACATCAAAAGTTATTTTGGCATCAATACTCTATCAACCACGTGCACCACACCGTTGGTAGCGGCAATATCTGTTTTGACGATATTAGTTGTACGACCCATCTCATCCATTAGTTGGCCTTTCGGGGTCACCATCAAGGTATCATTGCTCAAGGTCATGACATTGCCAGGCTTCACATCTTTGGCATACATCGCCATATTGCCGTTGATCACGTGATAGCCTAAGATTTTGGTTAACAGTGGCTTATTAGCAAATAACTGAGCTTTGGTCATTTTGGTTTCGGCCAATGCTTGCATAAACGCGGCATTGGTTGGAGCAAATATCGTATAGTTGGCATTAGGGTCAGACAATGCACTCGCAAGGCCTGCCGCTTGTACTGCTTCAACTAATAGCGAGAAGTCCGGGTTGCTCTGGGCAATTTGTACCACATTCATTTTTGCCATAGATTGACTATGCATGGGTGCTTTCATCTCTGCGCTTTTAGTAGGCATCATATTATTACAAGCCGTTAAACCCGCGATCGAAAGCGCTAATGTACCGATAGTAGCAATTTTGGTAATTTTCATAACATTGTCCTTAATGATTGAATCATTCTTGATTATTGTATTACTAATTTACGAGTAGATAATTAACTCTTAAAATTCGCTGGCACTGGCATAGGTAAGTATTAATAATGATTACTAAATAAAAATAATTAACATTTGCTTGTAAGCAGTTCTTACTAAAAGTCAATACTTCTGAAATCAAATTAACATATAGAGCATCCTTATTAGTTCACTTTTACGCTATTTTTGTCATGAGTATGTAATTTATGTCAGTCTTTTAGGTGGCTTAATAGACTTTAATTTTAAAAACAAAGCTTTATGTAATCTTTAAGCGAAATGATATTCATTTGTCCCCTAGTATTTTATGTCATACACTTTAGTCCATGTCGTAGTAGCATGAGCAAGCGAATGCTGAGGAGACAACATCACGCTTTGGTATCGCCAAAACAGCAATCGCTACAATCCCTCGAGACGACGAATTTTCATGCTAAAATAACGTATATTTCTCTCTTTTTAAGCGTGTAATTTTTATTTATTACTTTGAATGGCTCCCAACGCTTTTCTTCTTCCCTATCATAATATTGACGATATAAGCAGTCCTTCTATGACACTACAAACCGCTACTCAAGCAGATAATACCTCAGCTGACGATAACACCACTCCGAACGATTTTGTCCTAACGCCGCCTGAGGTATTTCCTTACAAGGCACAGCAGCTCACCGCTCGCGAGCGTATTACCAAGCAAATGGCTTTACGGATTTTGATGCTCGATGGCGCGATGGGCACGCATATCCAGAATTATAAGCTGGAAGAAGCTGATTATCGCGGGGCGCGCTTCGCTAATATTGAGCAGGACGTACGCGGTAATAACGATCTGTTGGTACTCACGCAGCCGCAGATGATCAAAGAGATTCATAGCGACCACCTGACCGCTGGCGCAGACATTATCGAGACCAATACCTTTAATGGTACGCGGCTGTCGATGGCCGACTACGATATGCAGTATCTGGTGCCAGAATTGAACAAGACGGCTGCCAAGATTGCCCGTGAAGCGGCTGACGAATACACTGCCAAGACGCCTGACAAGCCACGCTTCGTCGCTGGAGTCATAGGGCCAACGTCACGAACTTGCTCGCTATCTCCTGATGTCAACGACCCTGCTTTTCGTAACATTACCTTTGATGAGTTGGTGCTTAATTATCGTGAAGCCACACTGGCGCTCATGGAAGGCGGTGTCGACCTCATCCTAATCGAGACTATTTTTGATACGCTCAATGCCAAAGCTGCCATCTTTGCAGTGACAGGGGTGTTTGATGATATCGGTTTTGAATTACCGATTATGATTTCGGGGACGATTACTGATGCGTCAGGTCGTACACTATCTGGTCAAACGGCAGAAGCCTTTTATAACTCGATTCGCCATGCTAAGCCCTTAACCGTCGGTTTTAACTGTGCACTTGGTGCTGATGCCCTGCGTCCGCATATTCAAACGCTGTCTAATATCGCCAATACCTATGTCTCCGCGCATCCGAACGCCGGTCTGCCGAATGAGTTTGGTGAGTATGATGAAACAGCCGAGGAAACCACGGCCCTGCTAGAGGGCTTTGCCAAAGCAGGTATCTTAAACATCGTCGGTGGCTGCTGTGGTACGACGCCTGAGCATATCCGCCAAATCGCTAATATGGTGGCAAAATATCCACCGCGCGAAATTCCTGAGATTGCGCCTGCCTGCCGCTTATCTGGACTTGAGCCCTTTACCATCACGCCTGAGAGCTTATTCGTCAACGTCGGTGAGCGTACCAACGTCACCGGTTCGAAGAAGTTCTTACGTTTGATTAAAACCGAAGCCTACACGGAAGCACTTGATGTTGCCCGCGATCAAGTCGAAGGCGGCGCGCAAATCGTCGATATCAACATGGATGAAGGCATGCTCGACTCCAAGCAGGCGATGATTCACTTCGTCAACTTGGTCTCAGGCGAGCCGGATATCAGCCGTGTACCCTTAATGATTGACTCGTCTAAATGGGACATCATCGAAGAAGGTCTCAAGCGCACACAGGGCAAATCTGTCGTCAACTCTATCTCCTTAAAAGAAGGTCATGCTGAGTTCGTTGAACGCGCCAAACTGTGTATGCGCTACGGCGCCGCTATTATCGTCATGGCCTTTGATGAAGACGGACAAGCCGATACTTATGAGCGTAAAACTGAGATTTGTCAGCGCAGCTATGATGTCTTGGTCAATGAAGTCGGCTTTCCATCAGAAGATATCATCTTTGACCCGAATATTTTTGCGGTCGCCACCGGTATCACTGAGCACAACAATTATGGCGCAGACTTTATCAATGCGACCAAATGGATTACCGATAACCTGCCCAATGCCATGGTATCGGGCGGCGTCTCTAACGTCTCGTTTAGCTTCCGTGGTAATCCGATTCGTGAAGCCATCAACTCCGTATTCCTTTATCATGCAATTCAAAATGGCTTAACCATGGGTATCGTTAACCCTGCCATGCTTCAGCTGTATGATGACATCCCTAAAGAAGCACGCGATGCCATCGAAGACGTGATGCTCAACCGCAATCAAGGCGAAACCGGTCAAGATGCCACTGAGCGCCTGATGACGGTCGCTGAAAACTACCAAGACGGTGGTAAGAAAAAAGACAGCACTGTCGACATGAGCTGGCGCGAAGGCACGGTAGAAGCCCGTATCGCGCACGCATTGGTCAAAGGCATTACTACCTTTATCGAAGCCGATACCAAAGAAGCGTGGGAGAAGTACCCCAAACCCCTCGATGTCATCGAAGGGCCACTCATGGACGGCATGAATATCGTCGGTGATTTATTTGGCTCGGGTAAAATGTTCTTACCGCAAGTGGTCAAGTCGGCACGGGTGATGAAACAATCGGTAGCGTGGCTGAACCCGTACATCGAAGCGGAAAAAGTCGAAGGCGAGGTCAAAGGTAAAATCCTTATGGCGACCGTCAAAGGCGACGTCCATGATATCGGCAAAAACATCGTCGGCGTGGTACTCGGCTGTAATGGCTATGACATCGTCGATCTAGGCGTGATGGTGCCGTGTGATAAGATCCTCGATACCGCTATTGCCGAAAAAGTCGATATCATCGGGCTATCGGGTCTGATTACCCCAAGCCTCGATGAGATGGTCTATGTCGCCAAGCAAATGCAAGAACGCGGCATGACCCTACCGCTGATGATTGGCGGGGCAACGACGTCTAAAGCGCATACTGCGGTCAAAGTCGAGCCGCAATATCAAAACGATGCCGTCATCTATGTATCCGACGCCTCACGTGCAGTCGGCGTGGTCACCAAGCTGCTCTCTAAAGAGAACCGTGTACAGTTAATTGATGATACTCGCGCCGAATACATTAAAGTGCGTGAGCGTCTGGCCAAGCGCCAGCCCAAAGCCGCTAAGATATCGTACGCTGAGTCGGTTAAGATTGGCTTTCAATACGATTGGGAAAACTATACGCCGCCTGTCCCTAATAAGTTAGGGCAAGTAATATTTGACGACTACCCCATCACTAACCTGTTGTCTTATATTGACTGGACACCGTTCTTTATCTCTTGGGGACTCACAGGTAAATATCCCCAAATTTTGCAAGATGATGTGGTTGGTGAAGCGGCTCGTGATCTGTTTGGTAATGCCGAGGACATCCTACAAAAGATAATTGATGAAAAGTTAGTCGTGGCAAAGGGCGTGTTTAAATTGATGCCAGCCCGTCGCACGGCTGCCGACACTGTCACCGTCTATGATCAAGCGCCGACTGAGGGCGGCACAGCAGAATATCAGTTTGAGCATCTGCGCCAACAAAGCGACAAAGCCAGCGGCAAGCCGAACTTTAGCTTGGCGGACTTTATCTCGCCATCAGAGTCGTGTACTGATTACTTGGGCGGCTTTACGGTATCGATGGTGGGTACAGAAGCACTCGCTGAAAAGTATAAAGCGGCTGGTGATGACTATAACGCTATCATGGTGCAGGCTTTGTCAGACCGTTTGGCAGAAGCTTTTGCGGAGCATTTGCACGAGCTGATCCGTAAAGACTATTGGGGCTACCAAGCTGATGAGTCTTTAACCAATGATGAGATGATCAAGGAAAAATACGTCGGTATCCGCCCTGCGCCTGGCTACCCTGCCTGTCCGGAACACACGGAAAAAGGTAAGCTATTCGAATGGTTAGGTACTACCGATGCGATCGGTACGACATTAACGGAAAGCTATGCAATGTGGCCGGGCTCATCGGTCAGCGGCTTTTATTACTCGCATCCTGATAGTGAATACTTCAACGTCGGAAAAATCGGCCGTGATCAGTTAGAGAGTTATGCTGAGCGTAAAGGTTGGGATATGAAAACGGCTGAGAAGTGGTTGAATCCGAATTTGTAGGGATGAAATTTAGTCAATCCCTAAACATCTGATAGTTATTTTTGGCTTACTTATTTAATATGAGTAAGCCATTTTTTTATAAAATAATAGCCTGCTCCACGTCAGCAAACTTATCGCTACCTTGATAGCAAAATACTTTTATCATTTCCTGACTACATACGTGCTAAGTTATTGCCTACTATGATTTTCAGGAAGAAAGGTTATGAATCAAATTGCTCTACTGTCCAGTTGGATTGGCAAAACTTTTGCAATTTGGGCATTGGTCAGTGCTGTCTTAGGATTTATTTTTCCTGCATTCTTTGCCTCGTTGGCGTTTTTGATTGTGCCTATCTTAGGTATTATCATGTTTGGCATGGGCATGACTTTGAAGACGGAAGACTTCGTAGAAATCATTAAGCGACCAAAGCCCGTATTGGTTGGGCTGTTGGCACAATTTACCTTAATGCCTTTGATTGCTTACTTGCTAACCGTCATCTTTAATCTTGATCCTTTGATCGCTGTTGGGGTTATTTTGGTTGGCTGTTGCCCCGGTGGTACGTCTAGTAATGTGATTACGTTCTTAGCCAAAGGCGACGTGGCGCTAAGTGTTGCCATTACTTCTATATCCACCCTACTTGCGCCTTTTTTGACGCCTATTCTGTTAAATATTTTTGCCGGTCAATTGATTGATATTGATTTAGCCAGTATGATGCTAACCATTACTAAAATCGTTATTTTACCGATATTATTAGGGGTTATTTTCCACAAATTTTTGGGTAAAAAGATCGAGTTCGTCACCGAGATATTACCGATGGTGTCGGTATTGGGTATCTCTATCATTATAGCCGCAGTGGTTGCCGTGTCTAAAGCCACTATTTTAGAAAGTGGTGCTATCGTATTTGTCGTCGTAGCATTACATAATATGCTGGGTTACACCTTGGGATATGTAATCGCTCGCTTGTCCGGCTTCACTGAGAAACAACGCCGCGCCATTATGATTGAGGTGGGCATGCAAAACTCTGGACTTGGCGCTGCCCTTGCGGCGACTTATTTTAATCCTGTCGCTGCCCTGCCTAGTGCCATCTTTAGTGTCTGGCATAACTTTAGTGGTGCATTGGTTGCTAATATCTTTGCCAAAAGAGATGCTCGTTAAGTGATAGTTTTTATTACTATTATCCTGATAGTGAATACTTCAACGTCGGTAAAATCAGTACCGATCAGCTAGAAAGCTATGCTGAGCATAAAGGCTGGGATATAAAGACTGCTGAGAGGTGGTTAAATCTGAATCTGTAGACCGTTGAAAACTTTCTATTAGCAGACTTTAATCGTTCGATATTGAAGATAATCAAGTCTGTTGAAGTAAGTGTACGCATTTAGCAAAACACCACTACTAATTTGTCAGCAATCAACCAAAGCATACTATCTAAATTTAAAGTCCCAAACATGGACTTTGCTAATGCCAGAAGTTCTTTTTTGCACTTTTTGAACGAAATCATACTGAATGCCAACTTCAGCAACTGGTCCTGTATTCTTATCTATTGCAAACCAAATCATTCCCAATGCTTGTGGTTTTGGGCCTATAGGCATTAACACTAGGTTTTCTGATGATCTTAACTCTTGATGAGCTTCGAAAACACTTAAATAAGTACGGACTGGATCATCTGCTGGCGCTATATGAATATCTGCATTATGCGTATCTAATATCTGATAGTTATTCCTAATAGTGTGATTCTCCCATCCTACATTAAAAGGAGGTATCCCAATAATCACAGCTTTATTGTCTTCAATCCTAATTTCATCAGAACCGAGAAAACCTGCTAATCTGTGCGACTCATAACCTATGCTAATTAAATATCGCTTATCTTTATGTGGAAGGATTTCACAAAAGCTAAGATAGTCAAGTCCGTTACCATCTTCTGATAAAAAACTATTAGTTTGTAGATTCGATCCATCTTTTGTATTACCTTCAGCGTATCCTTTTGGTTCAGAATAAGCTATATGCGCAAAAGTCAAAATATCATTACATGACTTTAAAAAATGGTAAAGTTCAGGAAGATCAAATGTAGAGATGTCAATCAATAGATGTGATTGACTGTCTTCTTTACTTTGGATAAATTTATTCAAATCAGTAACTGATACTTCTTCGTTATCTAGATAGAATTTAGGAGTTCCCGTTTGAAGATATATAACATTGAATACATATATATTTTTATTATATTCTTCAAATTTGCCACCTAAGAATTTACATCTGTCGTCAATCTCATAGTGATTACCAACTATAAGACAGTCAATCTCATCTAGAATACTACACCAGTTATCACCTTCTTTATGTTCATACCAATTGCTGCATTTCATTAAAATAGCTCCGCTTGTGTATCAGCTTTGAAGCTAATGCTGTTATTATTTTTTTCCATCGAGTCTCTATACTTTATCCATTGCTCATTATTAGCATTAAATAGAATATCTAACTCTTCAGAAGAGAACTTTTTCTTGTGCATCTTTCTATATGAGATACCAAAGGCAGGAGCGTAAATAGGATTGAGTTGGTAATCGTATTTATTAATATCAATATTGTTCTTCTCTTTAGTGACTTCATGCTGAATAAGTACGTTCCAGCATAGAGCTTGGTTTAAAACTTTCTGCATTTGTTCGTCTAAAGAATCTGTCACTATACCAAAATGGTTGATTTCTGGTTCTGTTATTGGAGTTAGTTGATGCTTTATTCTAAACAACTCACCAAGTCTCTGAACAATTATATTCAATCTTTGTCCCATTGGAGCAAACGAAGTTACTTCGTTCAACAGCTTTGCACTAGTTATATTTGCAGCTTTATGCATCGTATCGTTCGATATATTAAATAAATCATCCAACTCTAAATTTTGTTGTCCATCTTTTGATTTCAGATGAAGTTGAAATGTTTGATAGCAAAGTTCAAGAAAATGTCTAACATTGCTGGAACTAAGGATCATAAACCTATCAAATCCACTATAGATTGGAATATTATTATAAGCAGAAGTTATATTTAATTTAAATACACCTGATGGAGCATAGTGACGAATCTTCTCTTCTAGACTTTTTTCTTCGGCGTCAGATAGGTTGTTTAGTAAATATCTATCGATTGAGTTTGGTTTAAAGTTTCTTTGCCCTTTTATAGCTACCAATGCCACGGCTAGATCAGGTTTTAGCAAGACTCTCTGAACTAACTCTTCTTCTAAGCCATCGTCCGAAGTACGGAGTTCCTTGGATAAACGACTTAGAAAGCCACTATTTTCCTTAGAATAAGATTTGATTATGCTACTTACAGTATGATGAACAAGCATATTTTTTACATTTTCAGAAGATTGTTCAAAACTACATTCAGAATATTTTATCTTATCAATAGCTACCATCAGTATTTTAGAAAAGAAATTATTAATATCTAACTTGTTAGAATCCTCAATAATTTGATCAATATTAACTTCTCTATAATCATTCTGTTTCTGAAGCTGTTCACTATTCTGACTATTTGTGTGTACATAATTAGATATCTCGGCGTGAGCCTTATAGGCGACATTCCAACTTATAAAACCATCTGAATGCTTCCTTAACGCATTTATGAAAGCCTGCTGATTCAAAGTAAAGTTCTCAAATTCATCAATATAAATTTTAAACGAAGTGTTACTAAATAATGAGTAGCTCTTCAATTTTTCTAGAATTGTCCTTATTAATAAATTTGGTATTAATGATTTCAGCATATTTCCAGACAATATATTGCTATATATTGTCTGAAACAACAGGTCAAGTTCAAAAACTACATTTTTTATATCATTAACTTCAATATCATATATGCGACTTATCAGTGCAATAACTTCCTTCTCTAGATTTATCTCTTCTGCTTCTAATGGAAAATGATTAATTGTATTCCGAATTAAACCAATGATTTCTTTGGTTATTTCTATGGTTATTAAAGATTGAAAAAAGGCGTCTTCTAAAATTGGGCTCAAATCACGCCTTTCTATTGCTCTAGAGAATATAGTATCTGGTTTCCAGTAGAGAACTATATTTTTTAAATCATCTATTTGAGCGTTCACACCATCACCGAACTGAGTCCAATGTGAGAAATACCTTAAATACATTGTTTTACCAGATCCTCGACCACCTACTAAAGCAATTGAATGTTCGTAATTTAAAATGTTTACTTGCTCAAAAAATGGTGGTTTAACGAAGCTTGATAATACGCTTCTGTTATTTACTTTAAACTCAGTACGAGCAACAGATAAATTAGTGAGTAATTTTTCAACAGTTGTCATAACCTACACTCTCCTAGCAGCGAGTGGATACATTACATTGCACCCATCAGGGTTTTCTGTAGTTGGCTTATTATTATCATGATAAATTAATGGCACCGTCAAATTAGGACAACCCCATTCAAACACGATGGAAAGCATAGCATTTGTCCATCCTAACCAAGCATTTTTTCTTATAAAACTGTAAGAGGATTGCATTTCTATGAAAAGCTCTTCGATATCTATCTTCATTATATCCAAGTCAAATGTTTGTAAGAAATCGCTTAAAGAATGATGCTTTGATAACTTAGAGTCTTCTTCTATTATCTCAGATGGTAAAACTCTTAGATTAGGGAACTCAGATTTTAAGTTGTCTATACCAGTATTTGTTGCCATCAAAGGCATATATATTAACGGCATTTGGTTAGCATCATCAATTTCAATAAGTTCAAAAATTTCATGATCATTAAAGAATTTTGCAGCTTGAGTACCTGATCCTAAGAAATCATCTATAAAAACTACCATATTTTTAGCTTTTATACTTTCTTTCACTTCATCGATATTTTGAAGTATACGTAGATGATTTATGACTTTAGATGATAGTCGTCTTAGAATAGTGTTACTCGATTGAGTCACACTACTAGTTCTCTTATCTATACAATAAAAATGTATATTGGCAAACGAATGTGAACTTATTATTTTGGAGTATCTTATTAGTCTCAACCATTCTTCAAGGCTATCACTCTTATAAGGACTTACTTCCTCGTAAATATTTTTAATATCCTTAGATATTTTTCTAGCAAAGGCACTTTCCATCATTTCATAGTTTCTATAAGTAATGCTCTGCAACAAAAAAACTGAAATAAATCTATGCGATAGTTTATTTTGAAATGTCTTAAGCCATTTTTCAATATCTCTAATTTTAATATGACTTAAACCCTTAGATACTAAGAAACGATGCTTAGCAATAATTCTCGCTTCTTCATCTTCAAGAATGTCTTCATAGTTGTCACTTCCTAGGTAGTGATCTAGTTCGTCAAGATTTGTGATTGTTTGCTCCATGCTAAAGCCCTAAAATTTTACTATAGCCGATACCATGTAAAAAATGGTACAGTGCTGATGAAATGAATTTCAAACAGTTTATGTTCATTAAGCTTAACGAACAAGAAGAACATATTTCTGTACGAGCAACATAATGAATAGAGATCTAGTTTACTTTACCCGAATTAACATACAATTGTTAATTAATATTAAATATATATTATACGGCCAACTATACTTAAAAAACAAATTTTGGACTGAACATGGAACTTATGGGTAATCTGAGCAAGTCAGATAAAGATTTGGGTCAGGTTGATACTCCTCCTCATATTGTGCAGTCTTTAGTATCACTTCTTCCAAATAAATATGATTTTTTCGCTGACTTGGGGGCTGGTTTGGGTAACCTTTCGGCGTTACTACCGATATCAAATGGAATTTTGGTTGAAATTGATGTTGATAGGTTTAAACAACTAGAAAGAACATTAAGTAAACTACATAAACCTATCCTTGCTGATGTTTTGGATGAAAATTTCTATTTGAATGAACATCTTCCTTCAAACAAAAAAAATTTATATATCAGTAACCCTCCTTTCTGTCGGAAAAAAACTAATTATAGTTTCGATTACTTCTTAGAACTAAACTCTAATTCAAGTTTCAAGCAGTTAGATATAGCCTTCTTAGACAAAGTAATGTCATCAATGAACTGTAAATCTTCTTTGATGTTTATAATTTCCGCACCTTTTGTAGCTTTTGAGAAATATTTTCCTCAACGGAAGAAGTTTATCAATAGTTTTGACAGCTTATCGGTGATAAGTTTGGATGATAGTATATATGAGAAGACTGAAGTTCAATCCTATGCTGTTATAGCTCATAAAAGATCATCGAATGAGTTTAAACACAGAATAAGTCTAAAGAAAATGGACGCTTTTGGTGGAATCACTGACCAAATTCTAGTAACTAGAAATGAAGCTATGAAAAGCTTATGCTTCGAGTATCACCATAAACTAAAAATTATTAATAGTTTGGTAGATAGCAACTGTAAGACAATAGGCGACTTAAACTCTTCTTTAGTACGTGGGAGTCATAGTAAACTACATTTTGACCACCTAGATTTAGAATCTATTCATACTACGGATCTAAAAGAGCCTTTTTTATTTTTAAATAATAAGCAACAATCTAAAATTTTTAAAAGTGCGAATATTAACGATATTTTGATACCAAGAGTAGGAAAAAGGGCATTGAATAGAGAGTCTATTGTGAAAGAAGGTAATCAAATTTTTACAGACTCTGTTTACATGCTGTCTAGCAAATCTAAAGATGATAGCAAAATAATTTGGAATAGTGTTTCAAGCGAAGTAGGGAAATTGTGGCGTAGCATGCATGCTCAAGGTAAATGTGCTAAATACCTTACTAGAGAAGCTATACTGAGTATGCCTATCTTATAATTTCTTTCTACGGCTTGTAAACACAGACTAAATCAACTTGCATACTCGAACTGTCCAAAACTTATCATGAAATCTAATGATTCTTATTGTTTAAATCGTTTCTACTCCGCCGACAGCGCTCAGAACAATAAATCACCTGCTCCCAATCCTTTTCCCACTTCTTGCGCCACGTAAATGGGCGCTGACAGACTGGGCATACTTTTTGCGGTAGGTTTGCTTTTTTGTGTGCCATGAGCTTCCCTGCGTCACTTTGTATAGTTAATACTAAATAAAATGGATACGTTATTTAATAACGCGAAACTGGTATAAATTTTTCTGGCTTGCTGTGCCTATGCCGACAGAGGCTGCAAAAATCATATTAAAAACTAAGCATCCCAGTCCCGCTGTATCTTTTTCATATTGGACTGAATATAGTATAAAAGGCTGGGTTAAAAACCCAGCCTACAACCAACGCGAAATTTAGATTTAAATTCTTACTTTTGATGATCTAACCCTTCATACTTTTTTACGCGGCGGCATTGGTCGGAACAATAGACCATACTCTCCCAGTTTTTATCCAACTTCTTCGCCCAACTAAATTCGCGCTCACAGACAGGGCAGAGTTTTTTGCGGACGTTTTTCTTTTTGTGCGCCATACTTTTCTCATTGGTTTGTTTAACATAGTCGAATCAACTGCCACGACTATACATCAATAACTTATCGCTATAGCCTATTAATTATAAGTTCTAATTATCATTATTGCTTATAAGCGTTAATCGTCAGTATCAATCATAGTCATCAAAGATTTTGTTTAGCCTGTTGAGGCTATTGACGATAAGCTTGCCGGATTGATCGGTACTGCTATCAATTGCCAGCTTCTCATCCATCCGCATCGTCAGTGGCGTAAGCGCTTCTTT
This sequence comes from Psychrobacter sp. TB67, assembly GCF_000511065.1. Classification (NCBI taxonomy): domain Bacteria; kingdom Pseudomonadati; phylum Pseudomonadota; class Gammaproteobacteria; order Moraxellales; family Moraxellaceae; genus Psychrobacter; species Psychrobacter sp. TB67. The sequence goes on along the minus strand of NZ_AYYA01000054.1, from coordinate 42,827 downwards.
AAGAGCTGTTGCCATCAGCGCGGTCTGTTGATGAACATCAAGCGTATCGCTGTCTGCCGTTTGGTTCTCATCATTCTTAAGCAGGCTCTCTGTTAAGCTATTAGACAAGCTATCAGCCATTTTTTGTGCCAGTTGCTCAACAGCATCCACCAGCTGCATCATCAGCGCTTTTTGCGCGCCTTGATTTTGTTTGAGATACTCGCCTTCCGCCTTTTCAGTATTGTGATTGTGCTTATATATTTGTACCAGTTGACTCACGCTTTTCTCAAAGCTATGGTCGATACTGTCGCTGACGACTTTGGCATTGTTAATGACGCTATCGGCAAGGATTTTCTGTGCTTCTAACTGGGCATTGAGTTGTGCTTGTTGTCCTGCTTGTCGTAAGCGGGCGATTTGCTCTGGGTCATTTTTCGTTAAGTATGTCTCAAACTGGCTACTGATGGTATTGAAGCCACTAGCCAAGTCGACCAACTGGGCAACGATACGCGCGCCAGTATCACCGTCTTCACCGCCCATGGCTTTATTACGTAAGAAGTCGGCTTTGATTTGTGCCCAACGCTCTTTTTCTGCGTCAGTCAACACACCGCGCATCTCGCCAAGCTTTAGAAGGTTGCTCTCTGCGCCTTGGGTCAATAGCTGCGACTCACCCAAATAATGATCGTCTATCAGCTGGTTCAGCTCGTTTTCATTCATGACCGCCGATAGCTTTTCGGTCATCTTATTCATATTACGATAACTGCCTTGCAGCTTAAATATCGGCTCGACACGGTATTTATCATCTTGTGATGCTGAGGCAATATAGGCTTGATTAACGTCAAGAATGACTTCTTGCACCCTAAACATATGGCGCAAGATAGCGATAATCTCGTTAACCTCTGAAGTGCTATACGGATACGTCAGCTCGCTGCTCTGTGCTTGGGCGAGGTTGGCATTGTCCGTTTTTGCCATTTTAATCAAACGATGAACATCCGCTAAGTCACGGTTGGCCAGTGGTGCGAGAACGGTATTAGAGGTCAGTGAGTTTTCAATATAACTGAGCGCAAATACCTCTTCCATGCCGCTCATAATATCGCCCAAGTTATAGATATCGGCGCGGTTGGCGAGCATATCAGGGACTTTAAAGGCCTCACCGCTTTCGGTGTACGGGTTACCCGCCATGACCACACAGAACTTTTTGCCACGCATGTCATAGGTTTTGGTTTTGCCTTGCCAGACGCCATCGATACGGCGCGTGCCATCACCTAATGAGATAAACTTCTGCAAAAATTCCGCATGCGTATGCTGAATATCATCGAGATAGAGCATGACGTTATTGCCCATCTCAAAGGCTAAGTTGATTTTATTCAGCTCTTCTCGGGCGGTGGCATTAGGTGCTTTTTCGGGATCTAATGAGGTGACATCATGACCGAGTGATGGACAGTTAATCTTCATAAAGATAAGGCCGAGACGATTGGCCACATACTCCATCAAGGTGGTTTTACCGTAACCTGGTGGCGATATCATCATTAGGATACCCATCAGATCGGTACGCTTATCCTCGCCGACCGTGCCCATCTGTTTGGCGAGGTTGTCACCAATTAACGGCAAATAGCTCTCATTAATCAGACGGTTACGCACAAAGGAGGACAGTGGTCGCGGCATAAACTCGTCCAGTCGCAACGTCTCTTTTGAATCATGCAAAATCTCTGAGCGCATGGCTAGATAGCGTCTGTAAGCAGGGATGACTTGGGTATCATGGTGATGCAGACGATTTAAGAAGTCATCGACCGCAAAGGTCAAGGTCTGCTGATGAATACGTGTATGCTCACCTAGTAAGTTATTAATTTGAATCTCAAGCGATACTTTACCTGTGCTGCGCTCAAAGCTCTGCACTTGATTGAGCGGATTGTTGAGGCTGGTCAGCGAGGTTGTGGCTGAGAATGACAGTGTAGATGGCGTGCCAGTGGCGCTCTTATCGAAACTAATACCTGAATCAATGAGGCGCTGTACCAAGGCTTCACGCTGGGTATCATTTAACTGGGTAAGTAAGACCGCAATCGCTTCGGGCACATAATGACGGCCACTTTCTAGCTGTTGTTTGCGTAGTGCTTCTTTTTCTTGACTCTCAGCAAGCTGCTCTTCAGTGAGGGCCGCGCCTTCCTCATTCGCATCATTTGCCAGTACGTTAGCCGACTCAGTATCACCATAGGTCTTATCAAGTAACGCATGAAACCATGTTGCCAATAGCTCATAGGCCGATTTGGGCTGAAAGCCAAGCTTGCCGATTGAAGACTGTAGCTGCTCAAAACTGGTCGTATTTTGCGTGTTGCCGGCAGCGCTATTCAACGTTTGGCTTAACTGCTCACACAACTGCTGCGCTTGTTGACTCGTTTGCCAGTCTATCTTGGCATCTACGCCACTATCAGAGATACTCGCCTGCCCTATGACGCTCACCAGATACTCACTGGCAAGCTGCACATAGCTTGGTTTAAAGATGTTAGCGTTATGAATATCGCTATTTTCAGAACCTAGCTTTGAATCCAAGCCTGATTTTGACTGCTTACTAGCGCCGTTATCAACGCTACTGCCTTTATTAACACCAATACTGTCATCATTATGAGCGGTGACAAACTGATGCATGATTTGACTCATGTCCTCAACGAGCAGAGATTTGGCTGTGTCGCTACCCAGTGCACGGCGCAGTTGCTCAGCGGTAGCGGCTCTATCTGTCCAGTTGCTCGCACGCGTCAGCACTGATTCATTCAGCCAATTATCATAACCAAACTGACGTAAGGCGTCTAAGCCAAGCGCTTGCACGAGGTTCAATTGCCAATAAAACAACTGTGCCAAGGCACGTACTTGCGGGGTATAAATCAGTAGCCCTGCTTCACGCAATGTCGGTAGTATTTGCATCAATAATAGCGTGGCATCATGGTCATGAATGCCCTTGTCATAACCGAGCTGATAGCGAGGGGTGGCGTAAGCTTTGACCAATTTAGACAATGGGCTGTCATTATCAATATCACCATTAATATCAAGGGTAATGATGGTCGCATCGTATGCTTGATATAGGCGCGTTTCAGTCAGGCCGTCTTGGCTATTTTTGGCACTTTCGATAATGCTATAGGCTAAGTACTCGGCGCGGTACACCTTGTCAGACTCGGAGGCGATATTCATGTCCCAATACGGGCGCAAGGCGTTTAGCTCAGCATTATTAAGCACTTCATAATAATCTGTACCCGTTAGATGCAAGTTCAGCACGCGCTTGCCATCTGACTGCTGACGACTCAATAAGGTCAAATCAAGAGGCTGAGTATTAACCGAAAAACGATGCTTACCCAGTTTGATAATCTGACCACCATCTTCAAACAAGTCTGACTTGTCTTTTAAGCTCTTATAGCTCTCGATTTGAATGGCTTTTAGGCGCGCATCGATGTCATCAGCTTTGACACTAAAGCCCATCGCTTGCAGCTCTTTGGCGATATTACGTACTTTTTGTACCAGTCCGTCGGCAGCAAAATACGTATTGAGCGCTTCCTCTTCCTTAAAGCCGGTGACGCCTGTGCTTTGCGTGCGTTTTTTGATACTCTCAAGCATCCGCAGCGCGCCATCGCCTAAGTTCTGCGCTTTGCGGTTGCGGGCATCGAGCAATTGCTGCTTATGATTCTCAAAAGTCTCGTAAATCTCTTCACGCTTGCTGATGATGTCGGCTAAAAATTGATCGCCACTACCGCTCTCTGGGTCCGCGAACTGGCTTTCTAACTCTTCCAACTGCACCAGCAATTTTGCCATTTGCTCGTCTGATTTCTCAGGCGTATTGGCAATGGATAAGGCATTAGCAATCGACTGACCAAATAGCTTGAACTGCGCGCCAAACTGCGCGACTGCTTCAGCCGATCCTAAATTTTTGCGCTTATGATTAAGCTTGGCTTTGCTCTGATTGAGACTCGCATAAATGGTCGATATATCATCGATAATTTGGGTACGTACCGTAGCATCAGCAACATCTAATGTGCCTAATAGCTCAGTCAACAAATCTAAGCCTTGCGCTGTCTCGTCAATTTTTTCTAGCACAGGTTTTAATTCAGCATTGGTTTCTGCGGTATGTAAACGCTCACTGACATCGATCAATATACCTTCGTAACTTGAGAGTGCCTCTTCCCCGCTTAAAAACAGCACGGTTTTTTCGGCAAGCTCGCTCTCTGCTGTTGCTAGCTGAGTCTGCAACGCTTCTAATTTATCACTATCTAAATAGCGTAAATCCTCTAGGCTAACCAAACGGCCCTTTTGCCGTCTTAATGCTGACAGCTGATCGACATAATCACTGGCAGACTCAAAGGTGGTGACGCGTATCTGCCGCAAAATCTCATTTTGCTGCGTGTCGGCATCGGCCAATGCCGTTTGGGTTTGCTTCTGGATGCTTTGTACTTTGGCGAACTCATCAATGACCAATTCAGCCGTCGCCGTCACTTCCTTAATACTACTGGCGACTTCACTCAGCTCAGGCTCAGACAGCCAGTAATAGCTATCAAAGAGACGGCTGGTATTGTCGGCTAATTCTTCATAGAGCTTTTGTGACACGCTTTGATTGTCAATGAGGCGGGTGATGCTATAGAGATCTGAGATGCCGCGCACCAATTCTTTATTGCCAATTTTGCCATAGAAGCTCGTGCTTTCAGGTAATTCACTGACATACTCAGGAGAGGCATAAGGGGTATGCCATATCTGCATCGGGTGAATGCGTGACGGCTCACTTTGGTCACTAAACAGCACCAAGCGCCCATTTTCTGCCAGCGCCATACCATTACAATAAATGGGGTTTGCCAATTGCTTTTTGATAAGGTTGTAGGGAAACAGACCTGTGACACCTAAAGCGACATCATAGAATAAAAACAACACATCTTCGCCATTGGGCGATACGATTTTACGTTTAAACTTTAAGTCTTTGGCACCGACATTATTGGCATCAAACAGCTTATACTCGCCCGTTTGTAAATAATAACCACCCGGAAATATAATGCCGTGATCCTCAGGCAGCTGCACACACGACTGTCCAATTGCGTCTAAACGCAGTACCGTTTCGGTCAAGGTGTTATAAACAAAATAGCGATAGCTGTCTTCGCGATACGGCAGTATCTTGAGCAGTATTAAACTGCCAACTTTGGCATAAGCAATCTCGGCATCGGTCAGCGACTGGGTGCGATCATTTACAGGCTCACTATAGATACCCTGCCCTGACTGCGTATTGTCCTCAATTTTAATGGTCAAATCGCCGCCGACGGTTTCTACAAATACCGTATCTAAGATATTCATATGCGGATACTTGCCATTAATCATCTGCTCGCGAGTGGTCTCAATCCAATCAAAATCGTAAGCAGGCGGCAACTCGATATCACGCTCGCCTCGATTGTCTACGTAGGCAATTTGAGCCGATTCAGGTGTGCCTTGACTAAAATCTAACGCAAAACGAAAGACGCGAATATCAGTGATACGCTCGCCAATTTGAAACGCCAATAGCAGCTTGCTGTCTTTGACAGTCAGCTGAATCAGCCGTGTTTGCTTATAATATCGATACAGCTCATTAAAGTCTTGAACAAAGGCCTCTTGATCTAAGAAGGTATTTTTTAGATCCACTTCTTCTAGCTGATACTCTTGCTCAGTGTGTTCGCGGCTCCCATTGTTATCTGTAGCGCTTTCAGTATGTGCCGTGCTTTCACCATTATCAATATCGGCAGCACTTTCACTATTATTATCACCAACATTCTTGTTAGGAGGATCTATCAATCGATATAGCGACAACACATCTTTGATATTGCTCGCGCGTTTGAGACCCATAAAGACGTTGTAGCCGAATAGCATATAATCACCGACTTGCACCATGTCTTGCGCCACACAGTTATATTCGGTGCGAATGCGGGTGCGAGCGATGACTTGCATTTGGGTACTGCCAAACTCTTGCAAGCGCGCATTGTTCAGCTTGGCCGTTTGCTGCTCTAGACGACTGCCCTGCTCAGTAAGACGCTTTTTAATAAGCTCATAAGCATTGCCTGAGGCGACCGCTTGATCCGTTTGCTCGGATTGATTATGACTATTGGTATTATTTGGATTGGTTGCGTTTTGGGTGTCCGCCATCGTTGCTCGTCCATTTGTATTTTTGGGCAATAAGATAAATCTAAGGAAGTTTTGAATTAAATAAGCACTTGGCTAATCTAAAAAAACCAGCATTGACTACTTGTTTTTTTAGATTAGCCAACTCATGGTTAATAGTAGTCATTAACTACTGTTCTGTTAAAGCGTTTAGATTGAGTTGGTTAAAGCAATCCGCCACCTAAGTGACAGACTGCTTATTAATGAAAAAGTTATGGGTCAAATCTTGCTGATAATAAATCAGTCGTGTCGAATAACGATGATACTAAGCCGTTTCATCATCATTCTGCTTATTCGCTTTAGTCATCACTTGATTGGCCATCATCGTATTGATGATACCGCTCAATGTGTCTGATTTACCCGCTAGGCCATCGATGGCTTTACCGATAGACAGTGACTTGGCAAAGTTATCGAAGAAGTGCGCTTCACCGCCAACAATATCGATTTTGGCTTTTTGGAGCGCAACCGCCAAGACTTCAGCGTTTTCTTTGGCAATCTCTTTACCAGCTTCGATAGACGCCATGGCTTCTTGCAGCGCAGTCTCGAGACCCATACGGAACTCTTCGTGCTCGCGCGCTTCTTTGCTCATGCTGCCCATCGCATTGAATTTTTCGACCAGACCATCGGCTTCGGCTTGGAAATGCGCACGGGTGACTTCCGCTTTTGCCAGTCCCACTTCACGCTCCGCTTTGGCATTTGATTCGCCTTGAGCGGCGATAACTTGAGCATTTGCCAGCCCGATATCACGCTCAGCTTTGGCGTTGGATTCGCCGCGCGCCGCGATAACTTCAGCATCAGCCATGCCTTTTTCACGCTCTGATTGCGCTTCGGCTTGACCAGTTGCTCTGATAACGTTGGCTTTGGCAATGCCTTCTTTTTCAAGCGAGGACGCTTTGGCTTCTTGAATAGCCGCTTCGGCAAAGCCGTGTGCCGACTCTTCAGCCTTGATACCTTCCGCCATTTTAATTTTGGCTTCCGAGTCTTTGGCTGAGGCTTCAAGATTAGCGGCAGCCAGCGTGGTAATCTCGACGGCTTTGTGCTTGGCCGACAGCTCTTCGGCTTCGGCTTTTTTGACCTGACGTACTTTGATTTCTTCGGCGTCTGCTTCGGCTGCCAATACGCGCGTCTGTTTAGAACGCTCGGCTTCGCTCACTTCGCGGACTTCTTTGATACGCTCTTCTTCTTGCGCGACCGTTTTGTCTACCGCGATACGCTCACGAATGACATTGGCGATTTCTTTTTTCTCAAGCTCAATTGCGCGTTCAGCTTCGATACGTTGTAAGTCAACTTCACGCTCACGTGAGACGATTTCTAAATCACGAGCACGCGTGACTTTCTCTTCTTCAATCACAACCGCACGCAAGCGGTTCTGACCAGCCACTTCAATTTCACGTTGTTGGTTTTCGCGCTGAATCGCTAAGTCTTGCTCAACTGAAATAATCGCGGTTTCAGACTTTTTGCGCTCTTCTTCTTCAATTTTGCGCGTCTCAGCTGTCTCACGCGCAATGACAGAAGAGATTTCACGTTGCTGTTTGGCTTCGGCATCGGCTTGTTGACGCTCAAGCTCCAGCATTGCCTCTTTGGTCTCAACGTTTTTCTTTTTAACGGCCAACTCTTCGTCACGCTCAAGCTCGTTAGTGATGACGTTTTGGAAGGCTGTTAGCTGAGTAATCTTTTTGATACCTTCAGCATCCAAGATATTGCTTGAATCTAGTGAGGCTTTCGGCGTTTGCTCTAAATAATCAATCGCCACATCTTCTAAGACATAGCCATTCAGATCGTTACCGATTTCTTGGACGATACTGTCACGGAACTCGCTGCGATTTTCAAACAACTTAACGAAATCAATCTGCTTGCCCACAGTTTTTAGTGCTTCTGAGAACTTAGCGTTAAACAGCTCATTGACAGCGACTTTATCAGAGGCGCGCTCAACCCCAACCGATTTGGCAACCTTTAACACGTCTTCTTCGGTTTCATTGACTCGCAAATAAAATGCAACAGTAATGTCCGCACGCATATTATCCGCGCAAATCAGTCCTTCTTTACCTCGTCTATCAACCTCTAAGGTGATGAGTGAGATTCTCATCAATTCTTTTTTATTGATGATAGGCCAAACAAAGCCACCATCAAAACGTACGGCGATTTTACTCACACCATTGATAATCAGTGCTTTGCCTTGCTCAACCTTGAAGTAAAAGGCTTTGAGCATCAAAAGTGCTACCATCATAAAAACAAACGCCAGCACCACAACCACGCCGACGATAATGAGTATGTCCATATCCATTCCTTTAATTAAAACATTCTATAGTCAATCCTACATAAATCAGATACGGCATTAAACGCGCTCAGCCTACTATTCGTAGGACTTGCACTCACTTTTCTTGTATCTCAATTATATTGAATCAACCACAAGCGAATTTAAAACCGTTACGACCATTCTTAAAAATAGTTTATTTTTATCTTACTGAATCATTATTCATTAACCGTTGCCGTCTATTTACTCTGCACGTCTAATCTACGCTAACAGCGACTATTAATAGCCATCACGATTACATTATTGGTGACAGTTACTCATCTTTGACAGAAGCGACTCGATAGGTATTGGCTTCGTCTAAATACTCTATCAATACCACTCTATCGCCTTGTCTTAGCAAATCATCATTAGTGTCTGAGCGAATTTTAAGTATCAATCCTGCGCCGCCATCGTTTAATTCTGCTTCGCCATGTTTGTCGGTCACACTCAGGGTGCGCACAACGGCGATTTTGCCAATATTGCTAGACGCATTCCGTTTGGGAATTTTAGCGATATTTTTGCGAATGGGTGAAATGATAATGCCCGTCAACCACATGGAGACGACCAGTACAAAAATGAGCGCCCCTGTACCGAATAGGTAATACAAAAGACCAGAGTCAAAATATTGATGTAAAAAGCTGGTATATAGGTAGCTTAGCAGCCAACCGATTAAGCTAATCAAGCTTAGTATGATAATTAAAGGCACGCCATAAAGACCAAATTTGAGCATGAGACCGGTAAAAAAGCCAGGCGATGACAAGGGGGAGACATCACTATCTGCCTCACCAAAATCCACGCTATCCATATCCGCCATGCCAAGTAAAGACACCAGCCAATATAGAGTCACGAACATCACAAGCCCCGTAAAAACAATCGTGGGGTACAAACTGATTTTAGTGATAAAGACTAAAAAAGACTCTTGCATGAACCGCTCTCTCCTATTACTCGCTTAATCCAACATATTAATGGCTCGGTTATACAATTTGGCAGTATGTGGTTACAATTTACTCAACTTTGCTCCACTCAGATTCGTTCTGTCAGCTTGCTTATACCAGATTTTTTACCCATAGCTTGATTATTCTATTTTGAATGGCAGGCGATATGGCTATAAGCGCATTGGCTTTAATGAATTTAAGCGATGGCTAAGCCACCTCTAAAATGCAGGCTATACAATCAACTTATGTTTCTTTGTCAGTGATTATATATACATTCCATTACATAATACATAGGTTTTACTCTTACCGTCCCCAAATGGGTGAGCGTACGACGCCTCCCGTCTTACTGCCAATGGCATAGCTTGTATTACCTGTTAATGAATGAATGACCAAGCTGCCGCCATTTTGACTGCCCACTTGTGCAAGCTTGGTGGGATAGACGGCATACTGCGCGGAAGGTGACAGACGAGCGGGTTCATCAAGACCCGTTTCGGCTAGATTGATAACTTGCCCAGTAGCCAGCGTCATCACCGCCGCCTTGCGACCATTAAGGTAGGCCAAGCGTTGACCATCTAAGCTCAGTTGCGGACTGGCTGCATAGCCCGCTGTCGGTATCACGCTTGCATTGGCTGTGGCAAAACGATAGCGATAGATACTGGGGCGACCAGCGCGGACCTTATCACTGGTATAAACAAAGCTTTGCCCGTCGCTGGCGTAGCTTGGCTGCACTTCCGTACTCGGTAAGGTGGTTAGCTGTTTGGTACTACCGTCGCTTAGGCGCATCTCATAGATATCGGCATTGCCGCCGACGGTTGAGCTGTAGAGGAGTTTTTGACCATCAGGCGAAAATGATGCTGACAAATTACTGCCCTCAGCATTTACCACCAGATTTTGGGTATTGCTTTTGCGGTCATAGATATAAATCTTTGGATGCTGGCGCGGCGCTTGTTTACTATAGGCCAGCATTTGACCATTTGCTGACCACGCTGGCGCATAGATATAACCCTTGAGCTGATCAATCAATTGGCGGTCGCTACCATCAGGGCGAATACTATAGAGTGTCGATATCTTTGCAGCGCCAAAGCCTTGCTCCTCAACATAAGCAATATACCCTTGCCGATCTATTGCTGGCATGCGGGCTGTCAGCGGATTGTTCGTCATTATATTAACAGCAGCATTGGGTGCGGTCATGTTCGGCAATGTCTGACAACCTGTTAGGACCATCCCCGTTAAAAAAGTGATAGCCGTTATGACGATTATTTTATTTAGGTAATGTACATTACTATTCGGTTTCAAAACAATCGGTTTTAACATGAAATAAAGTCCAATAGGGTTTTAATGGTGCGGTAAATATGCTTGAGTAAAAGCTAAGGTTATATAACAGCAAAGAGGATTAATCGACCCCAACAATCCATCACTACAAAAGTTGATGACCTTAGTGTAGCGCAAACGGCAGCATATTTTGGATAAAAAAATGCCCCACTACATAGTGAGGCATATCAAAGACAGGAATTACTGATTAAGTTGCGTCATTGAATTGGCAAATTATTTTGCGACAGCTTTAAAGTACGCCACTTGATTGGCATTACGGATAGTCAAGATAGGCACGTTATTCGCATTGTTATTGATGCTGTATTTGCCTTGTACCGTCGCCATAGTTGCTGTATCGAAGCTTGCTTGTGGCTCAGGGCATGCCATCATAGTCGACATTACATTACTTAACACCACATTGTCATTTACGACGCTATAACTAGCGCCCATGTTATTACAAGTATTAGCAAAGGTGACACGGTTGCTCGTACCGTCTTTGAAGAATTTTAGCGTTAATGGTTTGATTGGGTCAAAAAACAATTGGCTGACTTTGTCACCATTGCTGCGTTTGGCATCGACAAGCTGCCAGTTATATGCTTGTAGTGCATCAACAGTAATTGGTTGAGTCACAGGCGCGGTCACACTAGGGGTAGTTTGGCAACCTGCAGCCAATGTACCTACCGCAAGTGTCGCAGCCATCATTATTTTAGTCATGTTTTTCATAGTATCTCCTAAAAGGTTTAAGCAAATTTTTATAGACATGTGCGGAGCTTTATAGCGCTTGTTTGATTATTTTATTCATTGACCAGCACTTTATTCATTGACCAGCACTTTATTCATTGACCAGCACTTTATTCATTGACCAGCACATGGGCGCTATTATGCATGACTGCCATATGACTGTCATGATAGATTAGGTATAGATTGAGACGTGGTTTGTGCCAACTATACAGGTGATTTGCTAATAGGTCTTGTTAGCAGCGCCATAAGCTGCTAACACTTTTGTGTGATGGCGAGTCTGCTTGTTACTTTTGGCTTATCAACTTATCAACTTATCAACCGCTGATCGATCAAGCTGTTATTTATCGAACATCTCACTGCCAAATAATCATTCGCCCCGTATCTAATTATTAGGAATTATTGGGCAGCCGCAGCATTTTGTTGTTGCATCGCCGCATAACCCGCCAAGCGCTTGCGCTCGGTATCGTTAAATAGCTGCTGCTCGAGCTGATTGATTTGGGTTTGTGCCTGCGCTTTGTCCGCATTTTGGCTCAATAGGCGCTGCTTTTGTGTTTGGTATTGATCAAAACGCTGATCGAAATTGGCGTCTTCTTGATCTACTTGTGCCAGTCTCGCTGCTGCAGGCGCACCGACCAGCTCTCGACGCATATTGTATAGTGCTTCGGGGCTTGCGCCTTTGGCTTTCATCTGCTCAGTACGAGTCATTAGCTCATTTAGATTGGCTTGTTGTGCAATATTGGCCTTGGTAGTGTTGTCCGGCATGCGGCTAATATAGTCTTGTTTTGCCGCCTCTTTTTGCGCATCAGACAACTGGGTATTTTGGTTGATTCTGACCATCTCCATACTATAATCATCATAGTCATCCTCTGTACCAAAGAAGGCGGTGATGGTTTCTTTGGAAAAATACTGCTGACGTAGCTTACTGACGTCTTGCTTTTGCTGTGTCACCGCATTCAAATCCAACTCGCCACTTTTAGTCGCTTGCAATTGCAGGTTACCATAACGCTGTTCTATCTCAGGAATGGCTTTTAGATAGGCAATATATTGGTCAAATATAGCGACCGCTTGACTGGCAGCAGGCTCTGGCGTATGGCTGCGAATATAGCTCTCAACGCGGGCATAGATGACGGCTTCCTCTTCTTCACCAAGCGCCGACAAGAAATAATCAAATAAGCGCCGCAGACCTTCGGTAACGACCAGTTGTTTATTTTCATCAATGATGATTTCACCATCTACTTCAGTGCCTTGTAAAGAGCGCGGTAAGTTCTCAAGCCCTGTGGTGAACTGAGTGTTATTTTGACCAGATAAAATCGCCGTCCCACTGTCGGAATCGGAACTATCACTCGTTGTGCTATTGGTGTTATTTTTTACTTCTGTAGAGTTGGCATCAGAAGACGCAACAGCGCTTTGGTCAGGTTTAAACCACATGATAACCGCTACAGTGATAGCGATGATGACAGCGATAATAATGATGGGAACATAAGGTAAACGGCGATTGTTTGACATAATAAAAATATCTTAGTTAATAAATCAATTGAGATATGTATAGCATACTAATATACGACAGAAGGGCCAACGGTGTTGACCCTGTTTATATATGTGCTGTTGTATGCAAAATTTTATATAAAAATTAATGACAGGTTATGCATAATCACAGTAATAATATACCTACGATGTATTTATAAATTAGCATTTTTCAAACGACTTACCTGAGTACGATAAATAGATTTCGGCTCAGACTCTCCCCATGCAGTCAAGCCCAACAATTGATTGGCTGAATCTAGATGATTCATTCGATAATTATCACGAATCACATAACCAAGCCGACTTGAACAAGCAGATACTAAGCCATCATTAGAATCTCCTGCAAACGGTACACCCGTTGCTGCTAATAAATAGTCACTAGGATCGAGTACGCTAGTTATCTGTCCAACACCACTAAATGAGTAGTATTTGATGCCATTGACAGCCGTACTGGTCGGCTGGCCACAATAACTGGTTGGCATGGCAGCAGGGAATTTGGCATTGAAACGAGCGGCACCATCGGTCGATAGAGCCATAACTGCTTGCCAGCCATCTTGCGCTTGTATCTCTTTAAAACTGATGCCTGATCCCACATCTGTAAAGCCGCCAATCAAATTAAACACCCCTGATACCAGCTGTGTCGTGACGTTTGATGGCTCACCTGTGTCATTGTTTGGTTCAAGGACGTTTTTGATAAAATCTGCCGTTTTTGACCCTTGCTCTGGGCTTGAAACTGCCGTTACTGAAGCGACGTATTTTGGCGCAACGCCAGCGACATAACGAATGTCTATACCGCCTTGACTATGACCAAATAAATTGACTTTAGGTTTACCTGAAATGGCAGTGATGGTTTTGACCTGCTGTAATAGTTGCTCGCCACGAATCTCACTGTTATTGACCGCTGATGTTTTGGTGGTATATACCTCTGAGCCGCCTTTCATCAAATCTTCAGGAATACCATTGAAGTAATCAATGACGCCAAACAACGTAGTGAAACCGCCAAGCCCATGAGCCATGACGACCGGATACTGAGTTTTAGTGTAGCTAGAAGTGAAATACTTGCTATCAACCAATTTGCACCCATTAGCATTGGCACAATTATAGTATTGCCCTGCAGCTTGGGCTGATGTGGTTTGTAGTGCCATTAAGAGCAAACCGGCACTGATAGCACCAAGTGAAGGTAAAAATGCGCTGGGTGTGATAGCTGAGGAAAGAGAGGATTTTTTAGTCATAACAACATCCTTGTTATCGTTAAAGTTTGGCAGTTCCTTTATATAAACTTATATTGCACTTACTGCAAAAGTTATAAAGAAACTATTGCTAAATCATTTAGCAACCAAAATTACCATACTACTATCTTCTGTAACATTCAATCGTTTTTTAGAATATACGGGGCGATTTTTAGTGACTTTTCAGTCATTAATTAATAAATAATTGCTTTTATAGCTTTAATAGTCATTCATGTTAATGCTTTATATTCCAACAAGCTTTTGATAGTGTTACAGACTTTCATTTTTGAGACGATTAACCTGAGTAGTATAAAGAGACTTTGGATTAGGCTGCCCCCAAGCGGTCAATCCTACTACTTGATTGACAGAGTCCAAATGATTCATTTTATAATTGTCTCTGATGACATAGCCAAGACGACTTGAACAAGAAGACACTAAACCATCATTTGGCTCGCCAGCAAACGCAAGTCCTGTAGTAGCTAACAGATAATCACTTGGATCAAGACCATTGGTTATCTGGCCAACACCACTAAATGAGTAATACTTAATGCCATTAACCTCAGTATCAGCGGGTTGACCACAATAGCTGGTCGGCATTGCAGCAACGTAGCGAATGTCGATACCACCTTGGCTGTGACCAAGTAAATTGACTTTAGGGCTGCCTGAGATGGCACTGATAATTTTGACTTGTTGCAATAATTGTTCACCGCGAAACTCACTGTTGTGGATAGCAGAGGTTTTAGTTGCAAATACATTCGACCCACCATTTATCAAAGCTTGTGGAATACCATAGAAGTAGTCGAGTACCCCAAACAGCCTATTAAATCCATTAGCGCCATGCACCAATACAACGGGGTACTTGGTATCCGTGTGATTTGACGTCCAGTGTTTGCTACTGACTAGCTCACATCCAGTAGCATTGGCACAGTTATAATACTGTCCAGCCGCTTGCGCCGAAGTAGTTTGCATCGTCATTAACAGAAGACCTGTGCTCAGAGCACCTAGAGTCGGTTTTGCAATATTCAATGGAATTTTTATGCTAATAGTCCTATATTGATGACTATATAGTCATATATGTGCATATAAAGTCGTTTAATATCACTATGATTGAAATAGTCAATGACTTGCATTCAAACAGCATGTTGTCGATTTATGCTATAATTGACCACATAAAACCCATAACTATAAGTACCACAATGATGACTAAAAAATCCCTTATCCAGTCCCCAGAAGCCATAGAAAAAATGCGCGTGGCCGGTAAGCTTGCAAGCGATGTCCTAGTAATGCTCGACGAGCACGTAAGAGTTGGCATCAGTACCGAAGCCCTTAACCAAATTGCTCACGATTATATCGTTGATGTGCAAAAAGCTATCCCTGCGCCGCTTAACTATAATGGCTTCCCAAAATCCATTTGTACTTCAGTCAACCATGTCGTCTGTCACGGCATTCCAACTGAAAACAAGCTATTGAAAGATGGCGATATCATCAATATTGATGTGACCGTGATCAAAGATGGCTATTATGGCGATACCTCAAAAATGTGGATCGTTGGTAACGGCTCTATCATGGCGCAGCGTATTTGCAAAGTGGCACAAGATGCACTTTATGCTGGTATGAGTGTGGTCAAAAATGGCGCTCGTTTGGGTGACGTTGGTGCTGCAATTCAAGCAGTGGTCGAACCTGAGCGCTTTAGTATCGTGCGCGAATTCTGCGGTCACGGCATCAGCAATGAGTTCCACCATGAGCCGCAAGTGATGCACTATGGCAAAAAAGGCACCGGTTTTGAGTTAAAAACGGGCATGACCTTTACCATTGAGCCGATGATTAACCAAGGTACGTGGCAGACCAAAATCTTGCCAGACGAATGGACAGCGATTACCAAAGATCGCAAGCTGTCGGCGCAATGGGAGCATACCATGGTCGTGACTGATAACGGCTGTGAGGTGTTTACAACGCGCCCCGAAGAAGACTTAAGCTTTTTAACTCAGTAGTACAAAAAAAGATCGCCTAGGCGGTCTTTTTTTTGCGCTATTATTAGAGCATGTTCTTAACTCAATCGACAACGATACCGTCGTATTGTGCTTATCGATTTTTCAGTTTTATAACTCCAAGAAGTTATTGGCTTCAATGATCCACCTTTTTAAATTGTTAACGGGATAACACTCATGTTTACTTGTGATGCCGCCTCGATCGATCTGACGCCGCTGCCTTCCTTTTCCTCACCTACGGCGTCACTGTTGCCAACGACGCCTGCAAAAACGCCGGAAAAAAGCCTACTCGGCATTCCTGAATGGTTAACCCAAATAAATGAAGATATCAGCCGCGCGCTTGAGCGTGGTATCAATATTCGTCAACTGGTGGCGGCACGCGCCTGTGCTATAGACAGTCTACTTATCGCCCTGTTTAAATGGTTTGAGCTGGATAAGACCGATTTGGCGTTATTCGCCACTGGTGGTTATGGGCGCGGCGAGCTGTCCCTATATTCCGATATCGATATTCTATTATTGGCTCCCAATGAGATTGGTCCTGATGCCAGTAGCAAGATTGATAACTTGGTGGCGTTACTGTGGGATATCGGACTTGAGCCTGCCTTATCCGTGCGTAGTGTCAGTGATGGCGTGGAAGCAGCGCTTGACCATACCATTGCCAGTGCACTACTCGAAGCAAGGTTGCTCATTGGTAATGAGGCTTTGCAAGACGTGCCTATTCAGATCGTCAACAAACAGTGGTCGCCGCGTGCATTTTTTGAGGTAAAGATTGCAGAGGCCAAAGCGCGGTATTTGCAGCACAATGCCACAGAATATAACCTTGAGCCTAATATTAAAACGGCCCCCGGTGGTCTACGTGATATTCATATCATCGGCTGGGTGACCAAGCGCTACTTTCGAGTGAGCAAGCTCTATGACTTGGTGCAGCAGAACTTCTTGACCGAAAAAGAGTTTGACGAGCTGAGCTTTGCCGAAGGCTATCTATGGCAAATACGTCATCATTTGCATGAATTGACTGGGCGCAATGAAAACAAGCTGCTTTTTGATTATCAGCGTGATATCGCCCAACTGATGGGTTATGAAGCGCAGCCAGACGATCAGCCTAACGCCGCCGTTGAGCGTTTTATGCGCGATTACTATCGCTGTGCCATGCAGATATCGACGCTGTCTGAGATGCTGACCAATCACTATTATGAGACCATCATCGAGCCGCAACTGCCTGATGATGAGCGTCCAAAAAAGCAACCCATAAACGCGCGCTTTAACCAAGTCGGCGAACAAATTGCCATGGCGCATCATCGCGTTTTTGCCCAACATCCTGAGTCGATTTTAGAGATGTTTTTACTCATGGGTCAATATGGCATCAAAAACGTCCGTACCCATACCTTGCGAGCGCTAAAAATCGCCGCGCGTGGCATCGATCAGACTTACCGTGACAACCCTAACCACCAAGCGCTGTTTTTAGCCAATCTAAAAGAACAGAATTACTTGTTTCATCGCCTGCGCACCATGAATCGTTATGGGGTTTTGGGCAATTATATTCCTGCTTTTTCTCAAGTCACCGGCCTGATGCAATACGATTTATTTCATCGTTATACCGTTGATGCGCATACCTTATTTTTAATTCGTATCTTGCACCGCTTCACCGATTCGCGTTTTTATGAAGACTTCCCGCTGGTCAGCGCTATCTTTCAGCGTATTGAGCGCAAAGAGATTTTGGTATTGGCAGCGATGTTCCATGACATTGCCAAAGGCCGCGGCGGCAATCATAGCTTGCTTGGTGAGACTGAATCGATTGAATTTTGCTTGGCACACGGCATGAGTGTCGCTGATGCCAATTTGGTTGGTTGGCTGACCCGCTATCACTTATTAATGTCGATGACTGCGCAGAAAAAAGACATCTCAGACCCAGAAGTCGTGACACTCTTTGCAGATTTAGTAGGCAACGTCACTCATCTCAATCATCTGTACGTGCTGACCGTCGCCGATATGAATGCCACCAATCCACAGTTATGGAACAGCTGGCGGGCGACCCTTATGAAACAGTTATACTCGCAAACGCGCCGTATTTTGCGTGCTGATATCGATGCACCGACCAATCGCCAAGACATGATTAGTGCCACGCGTAAGCAAGCATTGGTCATGTTAGACAATGTCGATAATCAACATATGAACCGCGATGAGGTACTTAGATTGTGGGATGATTTGGGCGATGAATACTTTTTGCGCGAGATTGCTGAAGATATTTTATGGCATACCGAAGCCATCTTGGACCATCCACCCATTGGTCGTGCCTCTGATGCCAATAGCCCGCCATTAGTCGTGTTACGTGAACATCGTGAGCTGGCGCTAGATGCAGTGCAAGTCTTCGTTTATACCCAAGATCAGGTCAACTTGTTTGCAGTTACCATGGCAGTCTTTGATCAGATGAATCTAGACGTATTGGATGCAAGAATCATTACTGCCACCCGTGACTTTGCCTTGGATTCCTATGTGCTGCTGGATCGTAGTGGCACGCTACTGGTTGATGAAGACAGCCAACAAGAGCTTAAACAGCGACTGATCGATGCCTTCAAAAACCCGACAGTGCCAAAATTGACGCACAAACGTATCCCGCGCCAGCTCAAGCACTTTGAAGTGGCGACGACGATTAATTTTGAGTTTAATGAAGCTTCAGATCAGCACATTATGAGCTTAGAAACCCTCGATCAGCCAGGACTATTAGCACGAGTCGGTCAGATATTTTTGCAGCAACAAATTGAGGTGCATGCAGCCCGTATTACCACTTTGGGCGAACGTGCAGAGGATATGTTTTATATAAGTGACCGAAATGACGAACCCTTATCAGCCGATAAGCTCGAAACCTTAAAAACGGCACTGATAACGAGTCTTAGCTTACGTAGCGACAATGTTGAAAGTTAAACGGTACTGAAGATTAAGATGGTATAGAGAGTTAAAAATATGAACGATCCATGAATTTGACAAGTGTCGTTGATTGATTGGGATTGAAGTTCTGAGGTGAAAAAATTTTTAAGGTGAAAAGTGGATTGGTGCTGGATAAGTTTAGACTTTTTAGCACCAAGTCATTAATCCATTTTTAATTTTGTATAATTGAATTCAAGTAACTTTGACACAAGGAAACCGAGTGCAAGCGATGCATTAGCATGCTTAGCGAGGATAACGATGTAGCGAATTTATATATAGTCAATTCGACATAAAATCGATACGCTAATGTTATCAGTGTTACTGGTGCAAATTTTACTTGCGTGCTGTGTCTACGCTGACAGAGGCTGCGCAAAATTTATCCCAGCAGTACGGTATTGGTTTGATAGTGATTCAACTATAGAATTGATTATATGATGCTTTTATATATCATCTCGCTAGCATGCTCGTTGAGCTCATCATCAGCCAAATCTGGTGGCAATATATTTGCCTCTAGCTGCTGCTCCCCCAAGAGTAATCGTCCCGCATCAACCTCCTTTTTGAGCAAGCATTGCAAGCTTGAGAGATGAAACTGGGCATCGTAATGCTCATAGAGTGCTTTTAAAGAGATAGGTGCTTTTGCATGCACATCGAGATACAGACTGTCAGCGGCTAAGATAGTCATCTCATTCAGCGCCTCTTCGCGCAGTAGCTCTTGTTTATTGATTCGGCGTTGCAAGTTATTGGCCAATCGACCTTTAAAAGCCAGCATAACGATAAAAATCAGCGTTTGTAGCACAAATAAAGCCACATACTGCCATAGCGGCAGCGAGATATTTAATAGCTTGCTGAGCGACATCAGTACCATCGCTACGACCACATAGCTGACCAGTTGCCATAGCAGCCACATCATAAAGCTGTTCTCACCGAACCAAAACATCTGGCGCTCTTTTAGGCGAATCAGATGCTGACGCGCCTGCCACCAATGATGCTCACGCTGCTTTAATTGCCTATACAACTCTGCGCGCGGCGTACTATTATCAAAGTTTTTGTTATTGATATCTTTGGCATTGAGATCATCAGTCTTTGAGACACTAGCCATATCAAATTATCCTCAGCATAATCTGTCGTTAACACTGACAGTTACTTTTATATTATTATCATGCCAATCCCAAAAATGTGATTAGCGGTATCAAGCTCACTTAGTGTACTAAATGTAGTACTGGCATTCGCCTTCCTTGCTAGTCAAGTTTTTACAGATGCTATCAGCTGTAAAGCACCAAGCAGCTATAAAGCACCAAACTTACGATAATGCCTGCAATCTTCTTAGGTTTGCCTGTCGCTTCAATCAATGAATAATTTCTAATTAGCATTTATTTAAGAGACGATAAATTAGCAGCGATAAGAAAAAGACAAAAAATAAGGGAAGTGCTACACTGCTCGAATGTAAATTTTCTTTATAACTTTATTATTAATTGTCTATTATAGTTACCCTACTTATGAATCACAACTTGAACGCTCTGCATCCTTATCCCTTCGCTAAGATGGCAACTTTACTTGCTAATAGTACGCCAGCCCATAACCACAGTGAAATCAAGCTCGGTATTGGTGAGCCGAAACATGAGCCACCTGAATTTGTGCTGGACGTCCTACGTGAAAACTTGGACAAAATGAGCCGTTATCCAAACACTAATGGCCTCTTTGAGCTACGCCAAACCATTGCTCACTGGCTTGAGAGGCGCTTTTTTTTAAATCACGTCGATGCCAAAACGCAAGTATTGCCCGTCATGGGCACGCGTGAGGCGATTTTTAGTTTTGTGCAAGCGGTTGTTGATCATAAGGCTAAGACAACAGATAGCATAGAAAACCAACAATCGCCTAGCTCATCGACTGGCTTATCGCCTACTGTGGTCATGCCCAATCCGTTTTATCAGATATACGAAGGTGCTGCGATACTGGCGCAAGCAACGCCTTACTTTGTGCCTTGCACGCTAGACAATGATTTTAAAGGCAATTATCGCGCTGTACCGAAAGAAGTATGGATGCAAACACAGCTGTTATTCGTGTGTAGTCCGAACAATCCAACAGGTTCGGTCATGACGATGGATGATTGGGAGTATCTCATTCGCCTGTCAGACCAATATGACTTTATCATTGCCAGTGACGAATGTTATAGCGAGCTATATTTTGATACCGCGCCGATTGGACTCCTGCAAGCTTGTGCAGCCTTGGGTCGTCATAACTTTAAAAACTGTGTGGTGTTTCATTCATTATCAAAACGCTCCAACTTACCCGGTCTGCGTTCGGGCTTCGTCGCTGGTGATGCAGAGATTTTGCATGCTTATTTGCAATATCGCACCTATCAGGGCTGCGCGATGCCCATCCCTCATCAGCTGGCGTCTATCGCAGCGTGGCAAGATGAGAAACATGTCGAGCACAACCGCGCGCTGTACCAAGAAAAATTCGCCCTATGGATGGCCGAGCTCGGTGAACTGTTAGCACTGCGGATGCCAGAAGCGGGATTTTACTTTTGGGTCAAAGTCCCCGAGCAGTTCGCGGGCGATGACGAGGCATTTGTGAAAGCCTTGTACGAGCAGACCAATATCCACGCCTTAGCTGGGCGCTATTTGTCACGTGAGGTCAATGGCAACAACCCCGGTCAAGGTTATGTGCGTATTGCACTGGTTGCCAGTGTCGAAGAGAGCCGTGAGGCCATCAGTCGTATTCGTCAGTTGCTTGGCGCATAACAGTCGCTTTAACAGCATTCACCTTTAACGGCAGTAGTCCTTAAAGCAGTAAGTTCTAAAAAATATATCCACCTCTACATAGCAACCTCCAATAACCACAACAATAATATGGTTATTGGAGGTTTTTTGCTTTAATAGTGCTATAGTAAAGCGTCTACTATTGAATATGCCATCAAGGATGATGCCATGCCCCATCTTGATTTTACCCAGCCACCGTTTGATGTTTTTCGTTTACCTGAACGGCAAAGCATCAGAAAGCACACCCAAATTCGCTATCTTGCCAAAAATGAAAGCTTGGCTACTGAAGACATGCAGTATCTTTATGTGGTCATCAAAGGGCAAATTGAGCAACTGCTTGATGGTGAGTTTGTCGCTTCCTACTTGGGTAGCAATCACTCTGACCACTTGAATAGCAACGACTGGTTCGATAGTCGGCGTCTGCCCAAATCGCTAACAGAGAAAACATCGGTAGCAGACTCAGACATAAATACTACCAACCCCTCACCCTACCAGTTCCGTGCGGCTGAAGACACTCTACTGCTACAAGTTGATGGTACGGCCGTGGACAAAATCAGTGCGCAAAACCATTTGGTACGCCAGTTATTGTCAGACAAATTGCCTGAACGGTTAAAAGCCTTACAACAGCGTCGTAGTAGTCAAGGCTTAGATATTGATAGCTATAATGATCAGCAAGAAGTACAGCAAATCATGCTGCAGCCAGTGATTGATGTCAATCTATTGCCGGTACACATTGTCGATGCCAATAATAGCTTATACGAAGCCGCTCATACTATGACCAAAGCGGGGCTAAAACATGTACTGATAAGACCCTTAAATCATTTAGAAAATATAAAAGAAACATCACATGGCACCGGTCATCTGCTCGGCATCTTGACCGATAGCGATATTTGCCGTGCCGTGAGCGAACAGCAAGACCCTGCCACTACCCTTTGCCAGCGTTATGCCAACTTCAATCTGCGTACCATTAGGGCTGATGACGAGATTGGCGATGCGCTATTGACCATGACCCGCTACCGTATTCATAGGCTCCCTGTGATTGACAGCAATGGAGACGTCGCAGGCGTACTGGGACAAAGCGATATGCTCGCCCATATTGGGCATCATTCGCAGCTCATTAGTATTCAAATCGGGCAAGCAAAAGACTTGCCGAGCCTAGATACGGCAGTCGAGCTCATCGGTCGCTATATACGCGCGCAACATCAAAACGGTGTCAAAATTGGCAATATTAGCCGCATGGTACAGACGCTCAACGCTCAAGTTTTCACCAAACTCTGGTGTCTTATCGTTCCTGAAGACATTGTGGAAAATACTTGCTTAATCGTCATGGGCTCAGAGGGTCGCGGCGAGCAAATCATGCGTACTGACCAAGATAATGCCTTAATTATCCGTGATGGCTTTACCCATCCTGACTTGGCGCAGTTCGCTGATACCTTTAACAATCACTTGACAAACCTTGGTTATCCGTTATGTGATGGCAATATCATGATGACCAATCCGATGTGGCGCCAGCCGTTAAAACAGTTCAAAGCAAACCTCAGTTTGTGGTTTAAAAACAGCGATCCGATGCACAGTATTTATTTGTCCGCCATACTGGACGGCGAATATGTCTGCGGCGATGAGTCGCTACTCACTGAAATACGCGACCATCTAAAAACAGCGCATAGGCAATCTGATCCAATGTTCGTCCGTCAGTTCGCCCGTGCCGCCTTACAGTTTGGTGATGTCAATCAGTGGTGGCAAAAGTTCGTGCCCCTGCTAGGCGGTAAGCCCAGCGCACAAGATATTGACTTAAAAAAAGCCGGTATCTTTCCGCTGGTTCATGGTATTCGCACTTTGGCATTAGAGAATGATGTCTTACACGTGCCTAGCACTAAAGGTCGTCTAAAGGCCTTGGTAAGCAGTCATGCCTTAACCCAAGAACGTGCCGACACTTTATTAGAGGCGTTAGAGTTTTTTATGGCGCAGCGTTTATCGGTGGCGCTCTCTACCGATGACAAACATGCACGGCAAGTCAATCCGACGACGTTATCAGCGCTCGAGCGCGATCTATTAAAAGAGTGTCTGGCTGTGGTCAAAAGCTTTAAGGCGCAGCTCAGACAGCACTATCAACTAGAAATTTCTTGAATGGACGATCGACGAATATGGGTTGGTTTCGACAGTTATCATGCGCGTGGCAAAAGAAGCAGCTACAGCGTCCAGAGCTAGCAACGATGTTTGCTCCATCAGCACCTGAGCAGTGGGTAGCGATTGATTGTGAGATGACTGGACTCAATCCAAAAAAGCACCACTTACTGTCTATAGCTGCGATTCATATCAATGGCAATACTATCGATACTGGTAATGGCATGCATCTGGTTTGCAGACCGCCAGTGATGCCTGACCGCGATACTATCGTGATTCATGGTCTGCGTACCGCTGATGTCGAGCATGGCATGAGCTATGATGAGATGTTGGCATTACTGCTACCCTTTATTAATAATCGACCGATAGTGGGGTTCTGCCCACAAATAGATACGGGGTTTTTGAATCCCTTGGTGAAACGCTATATGGGCACGACATTACCGAACGAAGTCATTGATGTGCGGCATTTATACAGTCGGCGTATGGGCGATCGCACGCAGGGTATCCCCACTCAGTCACAACAGCTGGGCAATATCTTAGCGCATTATCAGATTCCCAAATTGGGAAGCCACGATGCGTATAACGATGCTATCATGACAGCAATGGCATTTTTACATGTACGTTAGAGCGTGTTGATGTTGAGAGGGGCTCGCTACAGCTACGCGAAAACAGCAACTCATGTTACCATAGTCTGATTTTTTACCTGATGACAGACTGCTCATGCTACTCACTTCTAAACCCTCTAATGACCCTGCTATTACCACCAAACATCAATCGCTTGCGAAATATCTGAGACTGTTTATGCCGTCTGGCAAAAGCTTCTCCACGCTGGCCTTGTTGGCAGCTATTATGGCATCGCCGCTCTATGCACAAGCGGCTCTACCAGCAGCCATTCAAGCCGCGCTAGCGCGAGCCGATTTAACCGCAGCGGATATCAGTATGGTCATCACCCCAGTGGGTGATAAAAATGCCAGTCGCTTACCCGTGCCCATTCAGGTTATCAATAGCAGCAAAATCACTAATAGTGACAAGCATAGTGATGATCATATTAACAAGCAAAACACAACCGTCTATCAGAGTCCATTGCTAACGATCGAGAAACAGACAATCCAAAAGCATGAGCAACAGCTACACGCTTATACCGATGATCCTTATACTTATCAAAGTTTAGAGAGTGCGCCATCGATACTGCCGGATGATACCTCAACATCTGTCAATAATGGTAGTAGCAATAATGGCAGTAGCAATGAAGGTAGCGACGTTGCGATAAACGCTGCGCCTACAAATACTGGGTCTACAAAAAACACCTCTATCAAGATTTCATTTTCACCGTTGATCAATCATCAAGCCGACATTCCTCGCACACCTGCCAGCACAATGAAGCTCGTTCCCAGTTTTATTGCCTTGGACACACTTGGTGCTGATTTTGTCTGGCATACACGCGTGTATCATAGCGGCATTATCATCGGCGACCGTTTGCATGGGGACTTAATCATTCAAGGAAGTGGCGACCCAAAGATGACCCATGAGCGCTTACAGCAGCTACTCTATCGCGTACAAGCAGCGGGTATTCGCCATATCGACGGTGATATTATTATTGATAGTGCGGTCTTTAATCATGTGAGTAAGGATCCGGCAGCCTTTGATAATGCGCCCCTACGTCCTTATAATGCCAGCCCTGATGGGTTTTTGGTGAATTTTAGTACGATAGGTATCAAGAGCTACCCGTTAGATAATGGGCAAGCAAGCCTCGACTACACACCAAAATTGGCCGATTATCAGCTGCCAACTACGATCAACACGCGCACAGCCTCCTGTGGCCAAGCCCGTTATAGCCTAGCACCGCAGTGGCAATCAGAACAGCTGGCGTTAAATAATAACCTACCAGACAGCTGCGGCGAGCATGTTTTTTATGTCGCCTATCCTGACGCCAAAGACTTTGCGGCACGGGTCATCGCGGCCAAATGGCAAGCACTGGGAAACACCCTAAGTGGCAAGGTCATCTCACAAGAAACGCCTTATCAGACCGCAAAAAATAGCAAGTCGACGCAGGGTCTGGCAGCGTTATCGATGTCACCTTTGCCGCTGGTCAGTTATCCGTCTTTAACTTTAACCCAGCAGATTTATGATATTAATCATTTTTCTAACAATGTCATGACCGAGCAAGTTGCACTATCGATTGGCGCTTATAATCAATCTGCTATGGTTAACAGTACAACCAAAGCAAGTAGCGTTGAAGCCGTAGATAATAAAACCATGAGCAAGCAGACAAGCAGCTTATATCAGTTTGGCAAACCTGCTGCTACAGACTATCCTGCAGCATTACAAACGATAAATCAGTGGTGGGAGAGTCATCTGAACACCCCGCCACCCTATCTGACCAATGGCTCAGGACTCTGCCGCGACTGTACCATCACGGCCGCTAATTTAAGCGAGTTGTTAACCTATGCTTATAGCCATCCTAGTTTCGATGCTTATGTCAATTCGTTAGGCGTCGCTGGGGTCAGTGGCACCATTGCCGCTCATGGCGAGCGCTTGCCTGAGTCAGACGCTATCGGTCGCGCGTGGATAAAAACTGGCACTTTAAATAACGTCACATCGATGGCAGGATATGTCAAAGGCTTGTCTGGGCAGGATTATGTCGTCGTTGGCCTTATCAATACCGAACAGGCGTTAAATGCTACTACCGCCAGACCGGTATTGGATGCAATGCTCGACTGGACCGCTCAGCAATGATTGGTCTTTATCAAGTAATATAAATAAATAGCTCTAACAAATAGCGCTCAACCTTCTCTATTGATTTATCGCACATTTTTATTGCCTTATTTTGCACTGTTATCGATAGTCAGTGTTTTACCTTTATAAAGGTCAGCTTATGTCCCGTAAGACCACGCCACTCAGCAAGTCTACTACTCAATCTGCACACACTGGGTCGCCACAAAGCAGCAAATTAACGTCGCCTAAACTGACACAATATGTTGGTTTTTTTACGGTAGGTTATATTCTTACCAGTGCGATATTTATGATGATTCAGACCAAACTTGCCCTAAACTCGCAATTGGTCACCGTACTCTCTATCATTATTGGCGCTTATATTGCGGTCAGTAAATTTATTAAACATCAACAGCGCGCCCTGAATAAAAGTGAAATCAATCGCTTGACGTTAAGCGGGGTCGCGGTGGTCTGGTTATTGACTGCTATTTATTTCTTAGGCATCTGGTTCTTTTTATTCGACGCGGTGAACCGTGAAGTCTTGGTCGAGATGGCTATGCAGCAACCTCTACCGCTAGTTTCTGCTTTAGTCATGATACTGGTACTGACTTTTATCAGTGCGCGTATCAGTATTTGGGCGCTGAATCGTCTGCTTGATCCCAAACGCAAAACCCTTTGAATTTGAACACGCCTGACTCTCTACAACGTACTACAAAGTTTTTTCACTATTAGGGTGTGAATTCCGTTACGCTAGTTTTAGCTAGCGTAACCTTCAGATTGAAGACACGCCCTAGCCTTTAACATTGAACTACTTTGTATTATTGATAGGAGTTGACACTATGGACATGCTATTTTTTGACAACATAGACAAGCTTGGACGCATCGTTTTGACCACTGTGATGGTGTACATCCTAATCGTGCTGACCACCAAAATCTCTGGTAAGCGCTCCACTTCTCAGCTCAATAACTTTGATTGGGTCGTCACCGTGATGATTGGCTCATTGGGTGCCAGTACCATATTGCTCAAAGAAATCCCCCTTATCGAAGGCATGGCTTCTATTTTGGTTCTATACCTATTACAGTTTTTGGTCACCAAATATGCCTCTATTTCACCGCAATTTAGCAGTTTTATTTTGTCAGAGCCGCGCATCGTTTTTTATCAAGGGCAGTTTTTGCCAGATGCTATGAATGCTGAGCGCCTGACGCGTCAAGAAATCGAGTGTGCTATGCGTTCTGAAGGCATTAATAATTTCGATGATGTAGAGGCCATCGTTTTTGAATCTGACGCTAAGCTGACGATTATTCCTAGACCAAGCGATAGTGATAATAGCCAACATACAGAAGACAAAGTCTCGCAAACCATCGCGCCACTTATGTGATGTCGTTAGCCGTAAATGTCGTGCAGTAGTAAATGTCGTGAATAGTAATAGCAACTTGTTAAAGATACAGACATAAAAAAGGATAGCCAATTTGATCGGCCATCCTTTGTTGTTAAATTTATACTCAACGAGACTATTTCTGAAATTACAGCTTTCTGAAATTACAGCTTTCTGAATTATAGTCTTGCTAAATGGTTTAGCTGATCGATAGCCTAACCTTTACTTGATGCGTTTCCATGTCTGCGAACGACCAAAGAGTGGCGAGCCAACATAGCCTCGCAGGTCTAGACTTTGACCGTTGTCACTTAACGTAAGTTTGCCAGAATACGTTTTGCCAGATTCAGGATCTACTAACTTGCCATCGCTCCATTTATTATTACCATCGGCTTTTAGGCCTGATAAAATTTGCAAACCTTCAACAGGTTGATTTTTAAGGCTGCCAGGGCACTTAGTACAAACGGCTTTAGCATTTTCTTTGTTGAGTACTTTGATTATTTTTCCTGACACCTTGCCATTGCTCTCACTCAGCTGAATGATGGCCTTTTTTTCACCCGTTTTGTCATCAATGGTTTGCCATTGCGAGCCATTTAAAGAGGCAGCAAAAACAGAGGTAGATAGCAGAGCACCAGCGGTAAAGGTAAGTAAACTCGATATAGTACGATTCATAAACGACTCCTTTCGTTAAAAAAATTTTCAATTGAACTTATGATGCATTAAAAAAATAGCATAAAGACATTATACAATAACTCCTTACTTCTCAAGATAACAATGAAGTAAAGAACAACTGTTTGTCGAATGCTAGTAAAGCATAAAAAAAGCTTTGTAAAAGGGTTGTTTGTTACGGCAACTTAACCTTAAAAATTTTTTGTTACATTTTCTCAATTATTGACATGGTATGTATTATGAAAGTAAGAATTTTGACGGTTGGTAACAAGATGCCGAGCTGGGTGCAGACGGGTTTTGATGAATATTTTAAACGTATCCAGCCAATGCTCAGCACAGAAATTGTTGAGCTTGCCGCCGCCAAACGTGCCAAAAACCCTTCGAATGCCAATCTCGCCCAGTACCGCGAGCAAGAAGGTCAGGCGATATTAGCCGCTCATAATGCAGCGGGACGTGAGCAGTTATGGGTATTGGATGTCAAAGGAAAGATGCTCTCGACAGAAGGATTGGCCGATAAATTGGCCGGTGCCATGCAGCAAGGCGATGATATCGCCCTAGTCATAGGTGGCGCTGATGGCGTATCGCCGGACGTATTGGCAAAAGCTGATGTGAAATGGTCGTTATCCGCGCTGACCTTGCCGCACCCATTAGTACGGGTGGTGTTGATGGAGCAACTATATCGGGCGATGAGCATCAATCACAACCACCCTTATCATCGTGGCAACTAAAAACCTTAACAATTGAAAACTTAAGCAATTGAAAGCTTTAATATCAAAAATCTTAGCTACTGAAAATTATAGCCATTAAAAATAGCATGAATGCTATATTAATGGATAACGGTTTGCTTAAAAAAGATACCTCATCAAAGCGATTGAAAAATGGGCGCGCGCCCTAATAAACGGAACATGAAATACCCAAAACGAGCGACATCGAACGCCCCTTATGCGCATCAGCAACGTGAGTCACATCACCAAGAGCTGCATAAGCCTATTACCACCACAGCAGCTTTGGCAGAGGTCCAGGCTGGGCAGTTAACTGCGCCCAATTTAGCCAAGCTACCAGCAGTATTTATCTCGCATGGTGCCCCAACGCTGGCGATTGAACAATCGGCCACAACCAGCGCCTTGGCTCGTATCGGGCAAAACTTACCTAAGCCACGTGCCGTCGTCATTATGTCGGCGCATTGGCAGTCGGCAAAGTTGGAAATCAGTAGTAACCCAAGACCAAAGACATGGCATGACTTTTCGGGCTTTGCGCCTGAGCTATACGAGCTACAATACCCTGCTGCTGGTCACCCAGCGCTCGCTGAATCGTTAGCGCAGCAGTTAACGGCACGTGGTATCGCCTGTAGCGTCAATCCGATGCGCGTCTGCGATCATGGCGTTTGGGCACCGCTTATACACCTCTATCCGCTGGCCGATGTGCCTGTCGTCCAGATATCATTGCCACGGCACTATGACAGTGTTGCCTGTTATCAGCTAGGCGCGCAACTGGCGCAGCTGCGTCGTGAGCAAATCCTCGTCATTGGTTCAGGCAATATCACTCATAATCTGCAAGCCCTACGCTGGCAAGCTGATAGCATAGATGAGACGGCACAAGACTTTAAGCTATGGTTACTCCAGCAGCTCAAAACAGACATCCCAGCAGCATTAGACTGGCAGCAATATCCTAATTATCGAAGCATACATCCGAGCGATGAGCATCTATTACCACTATTTTTTGCCCTAGGAGCTGGTCAACGCGTCTCGGTGGTGCATCAAAGTATGGCGCACCACAGCTTAGGAATGGATATCTTTCGCTTTGATTAAGCAACTTTCAAGCCATAGCGATAGCAAAAATACAATTACTTTTCAAAAGCAGCTTTGGTAAACAACCCAGCGCGCTCCATTTCGCCAGCAATACTAAATAGCGTCGTCTCATCATTCATACGCCCAATCAACTGCACCCCAATCGGCAAACCCTTTTTGCTCATACCTACTGGCAACGACATGGCAGGCAGTCCAGTGACGTTGCCCAGCAAAGTAAAGGCCATTTTGCCCAGTACAGGCTGACTAAGTTTTTCAATCATCCCTGAGCTAAAGGCATATTTACCCATATCGATGCCTTTGTTGAGTAAGCCTGCGCTGCGCATGAGCATCTCATCCATACGACTTGGTGGTAGCACGCCATGCTTAACCGCAGGCGTCGGTACGGTCGGACACAGAATCATATCGTAGATGTCGAGTAATAGACCCGTTTGATATTGACTGTCATGCCAGCCCTGCTTAGCATGCGCCAAGTCAACGGCAGAGAGCGAGCGTCCCAACATCGCCATGTTATAGGTTTGCGGCTCTAGATTCTTTATATGTTCCGAGCCAAATGTGCGTTCAATATTATCAATGGTAAAGGCGGTATGGGTGCAAACCACCACTAAAAAATCATGCCAAAATTGCTCGATATTAATATTTGGCTCGGCAGGTACCACTCGATGTCCCATAGCTTCTAATTGCTTTGCCGTCTGCTCCAGAACGTTCAAAACTTCTTTGTCTACTACGGTATTGGCGACTAGTGGCTGCTGGTGCAAAGCTATCGTTAATTGCCGAGGGGCGCGCATCGCTGCTTGTAAAAATGTCCCATCAGGTGGCGCAATCACATAAGGCGCGCCAATCTCAGCGCCACTGGTAGCGTCGAGCATAGCGGCACTGTCACGTACGCTACGAGTAATCACATGATCGGCAACTGCCCCTTCCCAACCTTCCCCGAATGAGGGGCCTATGGGGTTACGTCCACGACTGGGTTTGAATCCAAACGCTCCGCACCATGCTGCCGGAAAACGTATTGAGCCGCCACCATCGCCAGCACCTGCCATCGGTACGATACCGCTCGCCACCGCCGCCGCGCTACCACCCGATGAGCCACCAGAGCTATAGCCCTTTTTGAATGGATTGTGGGTGGCACCGTGCGCTTTGGGTTCAGTGGTGATGATTAAACCAAACTCTGGCGTATTGGTCTTACCAAAGGTATTGACACCCGTCGCTTTCATACGTTTAACGATTTCGCTATCGTTTTCTGGCACGACATTTACACTACGACTGCCCATCGTGATGGGTTCGTCAGCAAAATAAAATGATAGGTCTTTGAGTAAGTACGGCACACCATTAAATGCACCTGCTGGCAATTCTGCTTGCGCGGCATCATAAGCACGCTCATCAAAACGATGAATAATCGCGTTTAACTTAGGATTGAGTGTATTGGCTTGATGAGTCGCAGCGTCTAATAGCTCTTTGGCACTGACCTCACCTAAATTGACAAGCTTGGCTAAACCTAGGGCATCGTATTGGGTGTATTCTTTAAACATAGTAGCGTCCTTGCTGGATGGATTACTTGATTGTATCGCGTAAACAATACAGGTAGCCAGTGCAAACCTACTACTTCTTGGTAATTAAAGAATTCCATAAAGTTTTCATCTAAACATATGCTTCAAGTTTATTATCTGGCTTAACTACCGAATATATTGATACCTATATTATAAAATGCCGTAATCAAAATAATAATAGTAAAAATAAAATTCAAAATAAGCACTAACCAATACCCTAGGGTAGCCTTCGCAAGGGATTCTATTTGCATTATTTTGGCCATGCCTATAGCAATGACTATAAATAAAGCCGTAGATAAGTAGATGACTTCTAACCAACTCGCTCTGCCATCGATAATATCTATGATCACTCTTATGGTGAAGATAGTTATTAATAGAAATATCAACAATTTTTCAAAAAATACTTGATTGTGAGTCGATATTGTATGAGAGTCATTATAACCGCTGAAACTATCTCCTATAAGCAATACTGTTCCAACGACACCATACCAACTCAAAATAATGCCAATCGCCAAAGAGCCTATAGAGTACATCAGCTCAAAACCCTCTGGATCAAACAGTGAGACAGCTCCTAGCAACATCATTGGCAAGCCAACCAAAATAGCCAACCCTCTAAAAATTATATCTCTCATGATTTCTCATTTAGGTATCAGGCATAAACTCATTGTGACTTTAACTTAAAATAGATATGTAAATTAGCATAAAATATACAGTAAGAAGTCACATCATTAATCTTATAATCAATAATGTAAATATTTAGATAACCAAAGGTGACTACCAAAAAACTAGTCATCAGCAGACCAAGAAATAACACGGCTTCGGTACTTTTTGTTTTTTCACTTATTTGCTCATTCTTGCTTTTAAAATAAAACCAGCAACCATAGAAGAATACAACTAACAGTATTAATAAAAGAACCTTTATCTTTTCTAATGAAAGTGCAAAGTAGTCAATGATACTCCACAGTAGAGTTAATATACTAAAAACTGGAAAGACAAGAAGAGCGAACATTAAAAAAACAGCTAATATGACAGTAAAACTAAGGATGATAAGTCGGTAACCAGTAAATTCAATTTTCTTATTAGCAATACTATCAAGATGTATTTTATTTTCCATTGTTCTACTCCGATACATATGTACTCATAAATGACATATTCAGTTATTTATAATAGTATTTATAATAAGATTCAAAAAACGTAAGACCTAAACCCATAATAAAAATACTAATATAAAAAGCATCTGAAAATGGTACGCTCAACATATCAATTAATATGATCGCAGCTAATAAAAATAAAATAACACTATAAACACCCGAAGCAATATCTTCTAAAAAATATAAATATTTAGCCATTAATTTTTCATCATACCTTTTAGAGAAATAGATACCGAAAATTACGCTAGCGATAAGCGTAGGAATTAAGCCTAATATAACGACACCGAATAGAGTGTTTATCGGAGTCAGACTAACGATATATTTGTGTCCTAAACCATAAAGCCAATAGGGCAAAAACCCTATGTTAAACACTAATACGACTAGTAAAATTATACTAAAAACACCAAGTCTATACTTTTCATAGAATCTCGTTATATTCTTAATACCTTTTATACTTCGCATATGCACTATCAGCGTCCTCCATGACGACACACTCAATTTGGCTATAAAAAACTAATGTTCACTATTTTATACAGGAGTAACCTTTAAGTTTCAATGAAATATTTTAACGTTCACTATGTGATTTTCAATGTCAGACCTGATAATTAAAAAAGACGAACCACTCTCGTGACTCGTCTTTTTTATTGTTTAATATAATCTAAATGCTACATCAATAACTCACGCTTACCACTTTTACCCATCGAACTGACCAAGCCAGCCTCTTCCATTGAGTCAACGATACGAGCAGCACGGTTATAACCGATGCTAAACTTGCGCTGAATACTAGAGGCAGAGACTTTTCGCGTCTCCATAATAAACGCCACAGCATCGTTATAAAGGTCATCGTCCTCACCAGAGGCATTCGCCGTACTACCACCGCCACTAGGACTAGACAGTTCAAAGTTGCCTGCCATATTATCAATATAATCCGGCGCACCGCGTTCACGCCACGCATCACAAACACGGTTGACCTCTTCATCGCTGACATACGCACCATGCACACGGTCCGGCTCAATTTGACCAGGTCCTAAAAATAGCATATCGCCGTTACCAAGCATGTCTTCGGCACCGCCACTGTCTAGAATCGTTCGCGAATCCACTTTTGAGTTCACTCGTAACGCTGCACGAACGGGGATATTGGCTTTAATCAAACCAGTAATGACATCGACCGATGGACGCTGGGTGGCAAGCATCAAATGAATCCCTGCCGCGCGTGATTTTTGCGCCAAGCGCGTGATCAGTTCTTCAGCTTGTTTACCGACTTGCATAATCATATCGGCAAACTCATCCGCGACAATGACAATCATCGGTAAGGTTTTTAGCTTCGGCGCTTGACTGATACTCACGCTGTCATTAGGTCGCCACAAAGGATCAAGCATCGGATTGCCCGATTTCTCAGCAGCAATGACCTTTTTATTAAACTCATTAAGCTTACGCACTTTTAATAAGCTCATCAGCTGATAACGGCGCTCCATCTCTGCCACACACCATGACAAGGCACTGGCCGCTTCGGTCATATCGGTGACGACTGGCGTTAGCAGATGCGGAATATCGTTGTAGTTGGCAAGCTCAAGTTGCTTTGGATCAATCAAGATAAGACGCAGCTCATTTGGCGTATATTTGAGTAGCATCGACAGTAGCATTGAGTTGACCAATACCGATTTACCAGAGCCTGTAGTACCAGCAACCAACATATGCGGCGCGCGTGCAAGGTCAGTAATAATAGCATTACCACCGATATCCTTACCCATCGCCATGCTGATTTGAGCTTTAGGATCTTGGAATTTCTCCGTATTCAATAGCTCAATCAAACGCACCATTTCGCGCTGTTTGTTTGGCACTTCTATACCGATATAGGGCTTGCCCGGTATGACTTCGACCACACGCAAAGATGCCATTGATAGCGAACGCGCCAAATCGCGTGAAATACCGGTGACCTTACTGGCCTTTACGCCAGCGGCAAGCTCCACTTCAAAGCGCGTGACAACGGGACCCGGAATAGCATTGACCACAGCAGCCTTGACGTTGAACTCTTGCAATTTGATCTCTAATAACTCAGACAATTGCTCAAGCTCAGCAATAGTATAACTGGGCTTACGATCAGGATCTGGTTTATCTAAAATAGAGATCTCAGGGATAGGCGTCAGACTACTGCGATAGGCAGCCGTTTGCATCGAACGAGATTTTTGGCTAAAGGCGGCATCATCACTAATATGAGGCATCACAGGCAGGTCAGTGTCGTCAGCTCGACTGTCATCTTCTGGCATCATATCAGCAATATGGTTACCGCTATCACCCTCTGGCACGGCAAAGCTTACCGTTGGTTTAGACGCAACTATCGGTTCAATAGCTGGCGCTGTGACGGTAGTTTCTACTGTAGGCGGCAGTTTAGGATTAGCCGGTGGCGTATTGGTCGGGGTCATATCAGCGACTGGTGCGACGATACTTACATCATCCTCTTCTGGAGCAGGACTTTGTATTGACAATGGGCTTTTCCATTGCTCTTCATTTGATAACTTGTCTGCTAACTTGTCTGATGACCCAGCAGAGGCGTCATAAGTATTCTCTACTGCTGGCTTTAGTGCTGGCTGTTCAGGTTTATTAGTATCTTCTTCTGTTTCTTGAGAAGGTGGTGAAACAGGCGCATGCTCTGCTAACCAAGACTCTGCCAATGTATCAACTGTTTCATGCGTTTCATGCGTTGTATGACTGTCATCTGACGTTGCAGCTTGAGGCTCATCCATAAGATGAGGCGCGATTTGCTTGCTTGCTGCCCCTACAACTGCCTGCTCGACGCTGTTTGGTTGGTAATTAACAGTAGAGCTTGCTGTTGGTGTCTCTAGCATTGCCGTTTCTGTTACCGCGTCTGTGGCTACTGAGGTCTCAGTTGGTGACTCAGTATGATTCATATAAGTAGGTGCAGCAGCGTCAGAATACTGATTACTGTCTTGAATACTTTGATCGTGAATAGCAAAGTCGCTGGCCAATAGGTCATCAACGGTATTGGCATCATTCCAAGCAAAGCTCGGCTCCACTTTACGGGTAGACGTCGTGACAGGGTTTGAGGTAGTAGATACCTTGTTCTCGCTAAAGGTGCTAGAGGCATTTACGCTGGTGCTGCTAGGCGTGACGGCGGCGCTTGATAAATGCTCGCTCTGACTATCATTCCTCGCGGATACTGGCGTCGCTGCTGCCATAGAAGCCTTGACGCTAGCACCTAACCCAGAAGTCGCTAAAAAATCAGTCAGTACATGACTGAAACGACCACTATTATCTGCTTGTTGCTTATGCGCAGTGTCCTCAGTAGCTTGCAGCTCAAGGGGCAGCTGCTCATACTCTGCTACCGCTTGCGCGGCTTCTTCGTCAGTTCGACTGTCATCATCACGCTGTTGATGACGTTCTTTAGTTGCCTGCACACTATCACGCTCGTTATCTTGCTTTCTTACACCAGAACCAAGCCATGATAGGGTCATGATTTTTTGATATATCGCCAGCCAATGAATATTAAAGGCAAAGGTCGCGGTGATAATCACGAACACCGTTAAAAAAATCACACTCCCCCACTGCGATAATAATTGAGCCAAACGCGCTTGCAGCTCAAGCCCGATAATACCACCCGCTACCCCTTTGAGGCTTGTGGCGACCGGATCGGCTACTTGCTGCACTAAAGCGACCAGTTGCGCGAATAAAGCACTCGCACTTAGGATTAAAAACACATAAGCAACCAAGCGCAGCAACCAAAACGTCGGCTTATTGTCCCACCAAATAAGAATAGATTCATAGACCACAAACGCCAGCAACCACCATGCGCCAAAGCCAAAAAAGCTATAAAGCAGGTCAGATAACCAAGCACCTGTCTCACCACCCATATTATTGATGGTCGTCATATCACTACTGATATGCGACCAGCTTGAATCATTACCGGTATAGGTCAGTAAAATAACAAACAGATAAACTGCCAGTATCAACCCAAGGAGGGTAAATATTCCTTTTTTCAAATACTCAATAAGCGGTGCTGATATCACGTAAGATCTGCCTTGTTATTAATACTAATTGGTCGCCAATGCATGACTAAGCCTAACCATGCTGACATAAAATTCTGATATAACGCACCAATATAAAGTGCTGATATGCATTTACCTAGTGCAGTGTTTATGATGAAGCGCATCAGGCTAAACCTTGTGTAAAAAGGAGTTTAGCCTCATTGATAAGATAAAACATGTGCTTTATCACTTGCCCTTATTTGTCATTTGCTATCGTTTGTCCATCGAATAATTGACGCGGACAAGCGTCATGACACTGGGCATAACCTCCTATAATAACAAATAGATAGGGACGGTGGCGACAGTGTTATAAAGAAAGCGTGCAAGAAAACCTCTTAATAGACAATTTGGGCAAAAATCTGCCACATTTAACCGATATGACTCACAGAAAACGCTTAAACTTCTTACCTAAACGCTTTAAAATACCCAGCCGTTCTTAGGCTGTGTTTGCGCATGTTAAGCATTCCTATAGATGCTTTAATTCTAATGATACCCATGTTTGTTTTAGCAAACTTGCACTTTTTGCCGTCTGCCCTTATGTTATTATCACACAGCAATTAAAAAAACTATACTAACGCATATTTTTGGTGATTATTTCTTATCATATTGATTATTAGCTCTTTTCATTCTTATATTTAGCAAGGAAAAAACATGGCAACTGACAACCCTACTCCACGCCACGAAAAACTCATTATTCTAGGCTCAGGTCCTGCTGGTTACTCTGCTGCTGTTTATGCAGCGCGTGCCAACCTAAAACCTGTTATGGTCACTGGTTTAGAAGTGGGCGGACAGCTCACCACCACCACCGAAGTCGACAACTGGCCGGGCGATGCGCATGACTTAACGGGTCCTGCATTGATGGATCGTATGAAAGCGCACGCCGAGCGCTTCGGTACAGAATTGGTCTATGACCATATCAATGATGTCGATTTAACAGAGCGTCCCTTTAAATTAACGGGCAATAACGGCAACTACACTTGTGATGCCTTGATTATCTCAACCGGTGCCTCAGCGCAATACTTGGGCTTGGCATCAGAAGAAAAATTCAAAGGTTTGGGTGTATCAGCTTGCGCAACTTGCGATGGTTTCTTTTATAAAGACCAAAAAGTAGCGGTTATTGGTGGTGGTAATACCGCCGTTGAAGAAGCCTTATACTTATCAAATATCGCAGCTGAAGTCACGCTGGTGCATCGCCGTGATGGTCTACGTTCTGAGAAAATATTACAAGACAAATTGTTTGAAAAAGCCAAAAACGGTAATATCAAAATCGAGTGGAACCATAGCGTCAAAGAAGTGGTAGGCGACGAGATGGGCGTCAATGGCGTGGTGTTAGAGTCTACTATCGATGGCAGCACCAAGCAACTAGATGTGTTTGGGGTATTCATTGCTATTGGACACAAGCCAAATACCGAGCTATTCAAAGGCCAAATGGATATGAAAGACGGCTATATTGTGGTCAACAGTGGCCTCAATGGTAATGCGACACAGACCAGTGTTGAAGGGGTTTTTGCCGCTGGTGATGTAGCAGATCATGTCTATCGTCAAGCGATTACTTCTGCGGGCACTGGCTGTATGGCAGCCCTCGATGCAGAAAAATATCTAGACTCGCTAGGCGAAACCGTGGCGACCGATCATACTTATGCATCAACGCTCACTGCTGATAAAGAAGTCTAAATGAGCCACTCTGCTAAAACTGCTAACCCAAGCGTCAGTGTCGATAATCATATCGATACTGACGCTCATATAAAGCCTGAGACTCTAAAAAGTCTTGGGCTTTATGATTTCCCCAATCCTATTTCCGTCGATCCTGAAGGGGTTGGGCTGGTCGCTGTGGGCGGAGATCTAGCATCTGAAACGCTGATTTCTGCTTATGCGCAGGGCTTAT
Source organism: Psychrobacter sp. TB67 (assembly GCF_000511065.1). Classification (NCBI taxonomy): domain Bacteria; kingdom Pseudomonadati; phylum Pseudomonadota; class Gammaproteobacteria; order Moraxellales; family Moraxellaceae; genus Psychrobacter; species Psychrobacter sp. TB67. The sequence goes on along the minus strand of NZ_AYYA01000054.1, from coordinate 3,681 downwards.
TTCCTTGGTTTAATGAAGACGAACCTATCGCTTGGTGGTGTCCTGAGCCGCGCTGTGTGATGCTGCCAACTGACTATCAACCGAGTAAATCCCTACGCAAACAAGCCCACCGCGAACGTTGGCAACTCACTCTCAACCAAGACTTTGATGCAGTGATTCACTCTTGTAGTATGCCGCGCAGCGACGGCTTGCCTGAGGGCGAGCACACGTGGATTCATGATGAGATGATTGCAGCTTATACCAAGCTACATGCGCAAGGCTTTGCGCATAGTATTGAAGTTTGGGACAATAACAGCCAACTAATCGGCGGCTTATATGGGCTAAAAATAGGCAACATCTATTTTGGTGAATCGATGTTTCACCGTGCTTCTAATGCGTCTAAATTGGCGTTTTGGGGCTTGATGCGCTTATGCGCGCAAAGCAATGTCGCGCTTGTGGACTGCCAACTACCCAATGAGCATTTGATGAGCTTGGGGGCAACGACCCTACCACGTGCTGAATTTCTTAACCAATTAGACACACTGATAGCCAGCCGTTCAGTCAAATGGCACAAAGACTCTCATAAACCTTTAGCCGTATCGTTACTAGATACCGCAGAGCCTTGGCAGCCACAGTTATAAGTGCAGACTCAAACTGGATTGTAGATAATAATCGAATCGAACATCTTACTTACGAGGTTATTATGGCTCCTGATACATCATTTTTGTTAATTGGAAAACTGGCCATCAAAGCCAATACAACCAAAGACACCGTACGTCATTATGATGAGCTAGGGCTACTCAAGTCTCGCAAACGTCAGGCCGGCTCACGCTTATATACTGAGTTTCATCCCGAATGCATTGAGCGTATTGAGTTGATTAAAAGCGCACAAGCCATTGGCTTTACCCTTACTGAAATCAGAGACAGTCTTAATGACTATTATGATGGGCAGCTAGATATCGATTTACAACTGACGCTCACACAGCAAAAACTGGCACAAGTCAAAAAACAACAAGCCAATATCAATGTCATGATAGAGCTGTTAAGCGAACGTATTGAAGTGCTTGAGCGAATGAAAGCAGATAGTGACTATGAGCTCGATATTGAAGTGTGCAAAAAAACAATACCCGAGTAATCTAGGGCATGTTCTCATTTATAATACTTATTAATCCAATAGTATGTGTGCTGCTAATGACTATTAAAGATACACACGCTGCATAATTAATGCGTCAATGGCTGGGTGATGAGGAATCTGGTAATAGCCTTTCCGCCGATGAATCACTGCCAATCCTTGCTGCTCATATAAATTAATAGCCGCTACATTATCTGCGCGCACCTCTAACAATAAGCTCTCTACCTGATTACTCATTAGCTCTGCATTTAATTTCGCAAAAAATTGCGAGGCGATACCTTGGCGTTGGTAGGCAGGATGCGTGCCGATGCGCAGGATTTCTGCTTGCTCAAAAACCACTTGATAGAGGCAGTAGCCAACGACTTTATCGCTTTGATAAACGACCAATAAATCAATACTATCCTGTGCAAGCAATTCTATTATTGTCTGATAACCCCAAGCATCTTGCGATTGGATAATAGTTTCAATATTGGCAACGGCTTGAATAATGCTTTGAGCTTCGGATGATTGTTTATTGAGTAAATCTAGGGTTAGCATTATTATTCCTGATTCTAGTTTTATTACACATATCTGCAAATTTGTGGAGCTTTTGTAGGGTGCGTTCCACGCAACAATAACTATAACCGCAAAACCAATTTATCTCAGTCGCGTAGGTCGCGTTAGTTTTTCAAAATCTTTCAAAGAGTAAAGATAAAACGTAACTCACCATCTGATTTTAATAAGCTCTACCATGACCTGTATACTTACGTTGTACTAAATCGAATCCATACCAAAAGTCGCGCATATGAGTGTCATTCGTATTAAACACTATTCTCAATTCGTTATCAATTTCCCAAGACCAAGCATATATTAGAGTTATTTTTTTATTCTCAATTTCCACATCAGAAAAAAGTATGACGAACATGAAGCTACTCTTCTTGTCGTATACTTTTGCTACAAAACTTGTCTTAGTAGATAGTCTCTCTTTACTAAACACCAAAATATAATCGAAATTATCGAGATTTCTAACTTCATCATATTCAAAGTCAATATCAAAACCGCTTAGCAGTGATACTTTCTCAGGAGTATTAAGTTTCATTTCTTTACCTTATTATCGATTTTGCTAAGAGGTATGACCTTAATTTCTATTGATGTCGTAAAATATTAATAATTAATGCACTTAGATTGATTTACCACAGCGTATCTACGACAGATAGCCAGCCCGTAGATAGCATTAGAATATAACAAATAATCGGTGCGCGGGGCGCACCCTACAGCCAACTTGCATTTATCACCACCCAAAAAAAAAGCCACCCTTTCTCAAGGATGGCTTTTCACGAACTGATCAACTGTCTCAGATGACTCTGATAGGTTAAATCTTAGTTCAATACGTTAGCAACAACACCAGCGCCTACAGTACGGCCGCCTTCACGAATAGCGAAGCGAAGACCTTTGTCCATAGCGATTGGGTGGATAAGCTCTACGCCCATCTCAACGTTATCACCAGGCATAACCATTTCAGTACCGTCTTGTAATTGGATTGCGCCAGTTACGTCAGTAGTACGGAAGTAGAACTGTGGACGATAGCCGTTTAGGAATGGTGTGTGACGACCACCCTCTTCTTTGCTCAACACATATACTTCAGCGTCAAACTTGGTGTGAGGAGTGATTGAACCTGGCTTAGCGAGTACTTGGCCACGTTGGACGTCTTCACGCTTAGTACCACGTAGTAGTACGCCACAGTTTTCGCCTGCACGACCTTCGTCAAGCAGTTTACGGAACATCTCTACACCCGTACAGGTGGTTTTTTGAGTGTCACGGATACCAACGATTTCAATTTCGTCACCAACTTTAACGATACCAGATTCAACACGACCGGTCACAACGGTACCACGACCTGAGATTGAGAAGACGTCTTCGATTGGCATTAGGAATGCTTTGTCGATGTCACGCTCTGGCTCTGGGATGTAGGTGTCTAGTACGTTTAGTAGTTCTACGACGGCTGGTTGGCCGTATTTTTCTTGTGAGCCTTTTAGGGCTTCAGTAGCAGAACCATGGATGATTGGGGTGTCATCACCTGGGAAGTCATAGTCGCTTAGTAATTCACGAACTTCCATTTCTACGAGTTCAAGCAGTTCTTCGTCGTCAACAACGTCGCACTTGTTCATGAATACGACGATGTATGGTACGCCAACCTGACGTGATAGCAGGATGTGCTCACGGGTTTGTGGCATTGGGCCATCGGTCGCTGATACGACTAGGATTGCACCGTCCATTTGGGCTGCACCGGTGATCATGTTTTTAACATAATCGGCGTGACCTGGGCAATCGACGTGGGCGTAGTGACGTGATGGGGTGTCATATTCTACGTGTGAGGTGTTGATGGTGATGCCACGTGCTTTTTCTTCTGGGGCTGAGTCAATAGACGCGTAGTCTTTGGCTTCGCCACCTGAGGTGATTGCTGCTACGGTTGCGATAGCGGCGGTTAGTGTGGTTTTACCGTGGTCAACGTGTCCGATGGTACCGACGTTGACGTGTGGCTTGCTGCGTTCAAACTTGGCCTTTGCCATGGGTATTTCCTCTTTTTTTGG